>CANRFX010000056.1 GCA_947629995.1 uncultured Clostridia bacterium
TAAGCTAAAACATAAGAAATCAAAGTAAAAGTAGCTACTATTACTAAAGGTATTATTAGTCCCATCATAAAAAATGGTTTAAAACAATCGCACTCTAATAAGAAATATAATAGAATTGTTTGAATTGTTAGTTCCACTGTTATTAACATACCTACAAATGGTATAACAAAATAAATCCAAACTACTCTTTTCCCATATGCCGTTTTATAAAAATCTTTCTTTTTACTTTTCAATTCTTTAGTCGATAATTTATAAATATTCATAAAATTCTCCCTTTCACATATAATATAATTATATAATACATATTAGAGTAAGCACCAAGTCAATAAAATTTATTAAAAAAAATTTATTGTACATTTTTGTTGACAACTAAAATATTTATGTTATAATTAAAAATGTCTACTGGTGCAGATGTAGTTTAATGGTAGAACCTCAGCCTTCCAAGCTGACTGCGTGGGTCCGATTCCCATCATCTGCTCCAATGACGAATCTGTTCGAACTTTTCGGACGTTCAAATATATTTCATCTCTATTTAGAGATGATTTTTTGTTACAATAAAAAATCCCTCACAGGATATTTTGATAGATTTGTCAAAATTCCTAGGGGGTTAATAATTTTGTCAAAGACAAATAAAAAAAGAAAATTATTGGAGTGTTAGACACTACTTAACAATTTATATTAAGATTTTAAAAAAAATATTCACTTTAAACCATCGTTCTTTTATAATTCAACATTATTACTATTGCCATCTAAATTAAAACTAAATGGATATATTATAGTTTTTTCATTAATTAAATCTGTTTGTTTTATATCAATTATTCTTTCAATAGTAGGACTAGTATTAATAGTTACTATTTTTGATTTTACTTCTTTAATAAATTTAGATGCATTTTCTGTTGATGTGGTAAATATAGCTGAACTATACTTACTACCATTGTAGTTAATTTGAGCAATGGCTTCATCAACATCATTTACTATTATAGCACCAGAATGATCTATTTTAGTATCACTATTTATATATAATTGAATATTTAAGCGAGTATTTAATATTTTATTTAAAAAGTCTATATGAGAAGTATCTTCAATGTATAAATCAAAATTCTCATATCCACTAATAATAGTTTTATTTTTTGATTTATTCAGAATCATATTTTGTAAACTATGATTACCTATACAAACAACTAAATCTATATTAGCAAAATTTGATAATAATTCATCAAAATTTTCAGACACATATATTTGTACTAAATATTTAGATATATTAAATTGTTCTAAAACACTTTGTATTATTTGCACTAACAATTGATTAGTTCCAAACATAAAGCCATTATTTGAGAATATTGTTGTATTTCCAGCCATTATATTTCTAATAACCATTTCAATGATAGTATATGGATTACCATCAGTAATAACAATAACATTTCCATAATCCATTACTTGAGTTCCATATATTATCTTTTTTTCTTCATCTTTTTGTGAAAGAGTAACATCACCATAAAATACATTTTCTTTTTCTAAATTAGAAAATATACTTTTAATAATGTCAAAATCTAATATAAAACCATTTTTGTTCTTTTTATCAATACTGTTTGCTTGTTTAATAGATTCTTTATTGATTTCTAAAGCTTTTTGAATTTGAATGATTATAGGTTTAATATTTTTACTTAATATACCTTTATCAACTTGTAAAGCATTTGATATTATTTTATTAATACTATTATCTTGCATGACCAACACCTCTTTCTATATCCATTTCATCAGTTAATCCAGTAATTTTTGCATACATTTCTTTTTGCTTTTCATCTAGAGCAGAGACATCTATTTCTTTATCACTAGAAATTTGTTCTAAAGCCAGTCTCATTTGCATCACAACTTGATTTTCAATGTCCATTTGTTGTTGCTCATTATCAACTCTAGTATTAAATAATAAATCACCAACTCTTAATTTATCACCATTAACATCATATATAATAGCAAAATTTGGATTCATAATTATTCTAGTAGTTTCTGGATTCAAGCCATAATTTCTTGCAAGTTCAGTAACAAGATGTTCTGAATCTGCATAATCACCAATCGAAGTTTCAAGATATCTTGAATCTTCTTTTGTAACTATTTCCAATTTTTCTAAAGAAAGTAAAGATTTTTCTGTAAAGTTTTCATCAGTATATTCAACATAAGTATCACTATGTACTGGAAGTGTTTCACCATCAAATTCTTTTCTATCATCTCTTTCTTCTAAAACATATTGTGTAGTAGAATCACTTGTATAAAGTCCTCTAGATAATTTTACTGGTTCTTTAAAAGGTAATGGTCTTGAAATTTTACCTCTATCAACTACAGAGTTTTGTTTTAATGATTCGGCAATGTCATTATAACCCAAACCAACAGTTACTTTTCCTAATCTTAAACCATCATATTGTTCTTGTGTTATTTTTCCGTTTTCAAGAAGTTCTCTATATACTTTTTCATCTGCCTCTATTAAATCATGCGCTGCTTGTTTATATATTCCAAAAACTTCATCAGTAAATCCTTTTCTTCCTAATTCTGGATGTTCTTTAACAGATCTTGCAAATGCTTTGTCTGGTATTTCGATATTATCAAAACATAAAACATCTTTATTTCTCCATACCCAACTTTGAGCCACTATATTTCCTTGTTCATCTTTTATAACAAATACACGACCATTTTTATCAACCATGCTATGTTCCATACAAACCTCAGCACAATCATTTAACTTTTGACAACAGTCAGTTAGAGTTCCTATTGCCATTGCTAATGGATCATCTAATCTTAATGTTTCATAAGTATATTTACCACTTGTTTTTTCAGCACTTTGTTCTATTCTAGGAATACTACTGAAAGTTCTTTGTTTACCATAATTGTATATTTGTTGTAATGTATTAAAGTCTGCTTGACTATATCCTGCAATAGATGATATTTCAGCAACTCTTTCATTACCAACGTTTACAGATGTAAATTTATTTGCTTGAACAAAACTTACTGCTAATTCCCAAGTCAATACTCTGTTACTATTCATTGCTTTAATATCAGAAAATTGTCTTTGTACACTTGAAACATAACTGACATACTCTGGGTTTTCTAAAATTTCATCCATATTTGCAAGTAAGAGCTCTCTAAAGTCAGGATCATATTTTAATTCAAAGCCTCCAAATAATTGATGTGCCTTGTTAGGTGTCAAAATGGGAGAATCTGGATATATTTCCATGATATTTCTAATTAACTGACTTGATTTTGGATAACTTTGAGGATTTATAGTTAGAGAATAAGATTCATCTTCATTTTTTCTATATATTTGGCTAAACAATTCTTGTTCTGGATTAATTTGGAATCCCTCTTTTGCAAGTAATTCTTTTAATTGCAAATATTCTTGATATCCTTGTGGTGCTCCAAAATGAGTATTAGCCATCATTTTTCCATGTCCTTCTAAAGATGATATACTATCCATAATATGAGAATAACTTGGACTAATAGTTCTAGGTAAACTAGTTAATAAATCTTGTAATTTTTTAAGCCCCCTTTGATCTTGATCAAAAGCACCAAATGAATATGCAAGTTTTAACATTGCATCTCTTGCTTCTGGTGTTCTAGAAAAACTTTGAATTCTCATCAAATTACTCCAATTAGATCCAGAAACCAAGAATTTATCTGCTTCTTCAATGCTAAAGTTTTGCATTACTACAAAATCTGGAATAAATTTACCACCAGTTTTATCATACCAACTTTTCATTAAATCAACTTGATGTGCTTTCATCATTTCTCTTACAGTTTCAGCTCTATTAATTCCAAGTTTTATTGCTTTTTCTTCACCAAATAGTTCTAAAAATTTAATTAAATCATGTTTTAAATAATTATTTCTAAGTAGTGAAGTAGTTAATGCTTTATCTTTTAAGAAAGGTAACCAATCCTTATGTTTATGTAAAACTTCAAATGTCATTGGATAGTTATTGTTATAATTATAGAAAAATTGTTTTAATTCATCAGGAGCATCATCACTTAAGAATAATTCTGGATGACTTTCCCTTAAGAAACTTGGTGCATCATCTGGACGATAAGCAAGATTACCTAACTTACTTTCTCTAACAATTATATCTTCAATTCTTTTTGATATATCATCAATAGATAGTCCGTCCAAATTACCATTTGCAAAATCAAAATATTTCCCATTTCTTATAGTAATATCCTTATTTATATGTTGAGCAACACCCTCCATATATCTTCCATATTTAGCACATAATTGTAAAAATTTTTCATTACCAAATACTTCTAATAATTCTAAATCACTATATTTTTTATCAGTAGTTCTACCATATCCTGTGTCAAGTAATATTCTACCTTGAAGGTGGTTTCCATCTCTATTACCAAAAGCAATGAATAAATTTTTATCACCAAGTATGTTTGCTAACTCTGGATACTTCTTTATATCATCAAAACTTAATTCTCTAGTATAAAATGCATTTGTTAGTTTTTGTCTTTCTTTTTGTGATATATTAGTTAAATTATCAAAATCAACAAATATTTCTGGATGTTCTGTCATTAGTTCTGGAACACTAACAAGATAAGAATAATCTACTTTTTCTTTTACAATTTTATTATAAATAGCATTTCTTAATGATTGTTCTATTGCTTGTTCATTTTCAATTTCGTCATGTAAACTTGTTATTGTAATATCAGAAAGAACTACACCATATTTAGCACATAATTGTAAAAATTTCTCATTACCATATCTTGAAACATATTCATCTACAAAATTAGCAGAACCTGACATCATTGTTAATTTCATATCTGCTCTTATAGTATTTGACAGATTTTTATTAACTAAATATTTTACAAAATCTTTATGTTGATATAAAAGCTCTGGATTAAGTCTATTTTTATAAAAAGCCTCTTTTAATTCATCTGGTGCATTTAAATCCATAAATATCTCTGGATGACTTTCTCTAAATTCGCCTTGAATCCAATCATAAGCAGGGACGTCGATAAATACACTATGTTTTCTCATGTCATCTAAACAATTAGCAAATTGAGTTAAAAATTCTTCATAAGATATATTTCCATTTTTAAAATCTATTCCTTGCTTTGCTAAATGAGTTGGACTATACATACGAAAATATGAACTAAAAGCATTAAACATCTCTAAATCGCTTGACCAGTCATATCCTTTATGTGTAAAGAAACCAGTCTCTTGCTCAAATCTTCTAATATTATCTATACTAAGAGTATTTAATACAACTCTTTGAGCTCTTTCAAGAATAAAAATAGAATCATTATATTGTAGTAATTCTTCATTTGTATTTAATTTATCTACAAAATGAAAATTCATAGATGATAGCCAATCTGGAACATTGTATATTGTTTGTCCATCACTAAAAACTTCAAATTGCTCTGTCATGCCATAACTAAAAAAGTATTCTTTAACAGCACTAGCAAATGTACTATCTAAATCTTTACCAGTTTTTAAAAACTGATTAAACTTATAAAATTCATTTTCTTGAGATATATGAGCAAATAGATCTGGGTGTTTTTGAACTAATTCTTGAAATTTACCCATACCATAGTTATCTCTAATAAATTGTGATATATAAGTTCCATAATCCATAAAATAATCAACTGGAATGTTACCAAATACCTCTGGATAGTCAAGTAAATCTTGTAGTTTTAAATTTCTACTAAAATATCTTTGTTTTACTTCATCTGGAATATTGGTATTAACTAGAAATAACTCAGCATTTTCTCTAACAAATGATTCTGGATAATCCTCTTGCCTTATCAACAAACTTGAATTAATTATTTGCTTTCTAGCAAAATCAAAACAAGCGTTTTTTAACTCTGAAATTTCAACACTTTTGATTTGTTCTAAAAATTCTTCAAAAGTTGGTAAATCTTTGTTTTCTCTAAATCCAAAGACAATACTATTATTCATGTTTATTATTTTACTGACTGCCTCATATTCTTCTTGAGAATGATTATATAGTTGAACTATTTTATCAATTCCAAGAGTTTCCATTAATAAATCATTATATTCTTGATAATCCATATGTGATTTAAGGTCTTTTAGTTTTATTTCATCTAATTGTTGGTTAGATAATGTAACCAAATCACTAATAGTTAATGTGCCACTATAATACTTGTTTTTAAACTCTTCACTAAAAATATCAGTTAAAAACAATGCAGAGTTTGCTTTTATTGTTTCTTCATCGAAATCCTTTGGATTTAATGATCTTCTAAGTTTTTCTAGATTTCTAACATTACATCCTTTAAAATTGCCATTTCCAGAATAGTCAACTAAATCAAAATCTATATTAGCTCTTGTTTTAGAAAAATCTACTACATGATTTTCGTCTGACATTATTTCCATACCTTGCCATGCCTCAAATGGAATATCACTTAAATTATATTGTAATAAACGATTTTGAATTTCTAAATATTGATCAATTAATCTTTGTTCTTCTAATGAATAATCATAATTTTCATCATCTTTATGTGTTTCATAATTATCTTCATATTCTTTAATTAACTGTGTTAATTGATTCCTTATTTGTTGAAATTGTTCTAAACTCATTTTTTCAATCATATATAATACACCATCCTAAATTGTTTAACTTATCCCTATCATAAAATCTAACTACTATTCTATATATAATTATAACATTATTTTTACACCTTTTATCATTTATATTGGAAATATTAATAATTCATGGTAAGATATATATAGAGATTGATACAAGTTGTATTAATTCTCAATTGTGATGGAAAAGTTGAAAATAACTTAGCCAATCGCTCCATTGACGAATCTGTTCGAACTTTTCGGACATTGATATATAGAAATCAATCGAAAGATTGATTTTTTTGTTATTACAAAGAAATCATCCTAAAGGAAGGATGGTGTTTATGATTAAGATACTTAAACAAGAAATACCCTTTGAAAAGTCTTTAAAACAAAGATTAGAATTTATTTGTGAGTTTTGTAAGACAACTCCTACTTTCATTAACGGCAGTATTAGAAAGATTGATAAATCTAATCTTAACTATGTAGAACCCCATAGAATTATTATCAAAGGTATAACATTTCTTGCATTTAATTATTCTACTGATATTTATATTAAAAATTTGAAAGATAAAATTGAATTATCAGATTTAGAAGAATATATCAATAAAATCAAGTAATACATCACTTCCTAGACAATGGACTTTTTACGACAAATGTTGTATAATTAATATAGATGGTAACCTAGTTACCAAGAGTCTT
>CANRFX010000057.1 GCA_947629995.1 uncultured Clostridia bacterium
TTATGGCTTTTTACAAAAGATTGGCCACTAATTTATGAAGTTTATGATAAAAAAGATGAATTAAGTATACAAATTGTTGGAGAAACAGTAGTTTATGAAAAGATAAAAAGCCCTTATAAAATAACATTAAATAGCAAAGAAGAAGCAAATCAATTTTACAGGTTAATAAAAGCAATGTTTATATTGCAAACAGAAATGCCAAATTATTTTACTTTTAGAACTAATATAGGCAAATCAGGAGAAATAGAATTTTATATAGAAGATAGAAAAATTGAATATGGGAATATTACACAATGGATAAATGATGAATATAAATTAGGAGAAACAAGGTGCAAACAAGCAAATGAACTTATTAAAACTAATCAAGAAAAATTAGAAAATCTAAAAGTGGAAATAGCATCTCAAGAAATTGAATATCAAATGAAAGAAAAACAAATTTCTACGTTTTTAGAATGTAAAAAAACTTTTTTTGGAAAATTTAAATATTACTTTAAATATAATAAAAAGAAAAATAAGAAAAATCTAAAAAGCATGAAACAAGATAGCGAAGAAGTAATAGAAACACAAGAAGAAAATGAAGAAAAACAAACAGTTGACGAAAAAAGAACTAATAAAAAAGTTTCAGTAGGAAAATTAAACTATACGATAGAAGAATTATTAGAAGAATACAAAGAATTTGAAAAATTAGAAAATGAATTAAAAAATGTAACTATGGATTTGAATAGTTTAAAACTGAAAAACAAGAATATGGACAAAAAGATAAAAAATGCTAGTGCATTTATTGATGATATTGATAACCACAAAAAAAGTATATTTGAATTTTGGAAATACACAAACAAAGATGAAATATCATCTTTACCAGAAGGAGAGGAAGAAGAATTAAATATAGTAAAAAAAATCACAAGAGTATTTGATTATGAAGAAGATTTCGAAAAATTTGGAAATCAAATGGACAAAGAACAAAGAAAGAAACTAACTAAGCAAGAAACAGATAGTATTTATATTAGCTCTACTAACTTAATTGATATATTAAATAAAGTGAAAATCAATGATTTTTTACCAAAAGATATAGAAGATAGTTTAAGAGAAATGAAAAAAGAAGCAGCAAAAGAAAAGGAACTATCTGATGATGAAGAATTTGATATATTTGGAGGGGTTATTCAAGATTCATCAAAAGTATCGCAAATTAATAATAAAAAGCATAGAGAACTTGCAAAAGATAAATTTAGTATTTTAGATATTAACAAAAATACAAAACAATTAGAATATAAATTATCATTAGAAAGAGTTATAGAACAAATAAAAGAAGCACTTGAAAAGGTTAAAATAGCAGAAGATTTACCAGTATATAAAGGGCTTCAAGACAAATTATTAGATGATAAAGAAATTAATATATTTGATATAAATCCAGATTTTGAAATGAAAAGAACAATTAAACAAAAAGGAAATAAAATTAACTTTTATAAGATTAATCTAAATAAAAAAGTAAATGGTATTAGTTTTACAAATTCTATTTTTTATGATAATCAAAACAAAACTTTGCCAATAGGACAAGACTTATCAACAAGAATTCTAATAGATATTGAAAAAATAGATATGAAAATAAAAAATAAATTTTATTTTAGAGTTCTTAATATAAAAAAAGAAGAGGATGATTTTTCAGATATAGAAATAAAAACAGTAAATGTATTTGAATATGACTCATAAAAGAACTTAAAAAGCCTTTTTTACATATTATAAATAAAATATGTAAGGGAGGTTTTTAATATTATGGGCAAAATAAAATTAATCCTCATTTTTTTTATTATAATATCACTCATATTTTTTGTTAATATAAATCTTACTTATGCAATAACGCCAATTACTACTCCTAAATATGATGGAATTGATGTAAGCGATTGGCAAGGATACATAGATTATGCACAGGTTAGAGAAAGTGGAATTGAAATAGTTTACATTAAAGCAAGCCAAGGAAGTAATATTAAAGATCCATATTTTGATATAAACTATGAAAATGCAAAGAAGAATGGATTAAAAGTTGGATTTTATCATTTTTTAACAGCAACAAATATAGAAGAAGCAGAAAATGAAGCAAGATTTTTTGCATCTGTAATATCAGGAAAAAATCCAGACTGTAAATTAGTTATGGATTATGAGGTTTTTGGTGGAGTTAGTGTAGAAGAAACAAATCAGATAGCAGAAATTTTTTTGGAAAGTGTAAAAAGACTAACAAATAAAGAAGTTATTGTATATAGTGATTTATCAAATAGCATTGATAGATTTTCAAAGGAACTTGCAAGCAATTATGAATTATGGCTTGCTTATTATGGAAATTATAATGAATTAAATAATGTAGAATCAAACTGGAATAATTGGATAGGAGTTCAATATACAGATAGAGGAAGAGTACCTGGAGTTTCTGGAAGTGTAGATAGAGATTTATATACAGAAAATATATTCTTATCAGATACAAATTCTATTCCAAAAATAGAAAATCAAGTACAAAACTTTAATACTAACACTCAAGACTATATTGTACAAAGGGGAGATACCTTATCAGAAATTGCTCTAAAATTTGGAACAACTGTACAAGAATTAGTAGAATTAAATAACATAGCAAATCCAAATTTAATTTTTCCAGGTCAAGTATTAAAAATTATAACTAATTCTACTATAAATGGTCAAGAAACAAGAGCTACAGGAAGTATTGTTTACACAGTACAAAGAGGAAATACTTTATCACAAATTGCGCAAAATTATGGAGTTAGTGTTGCCCATATTGTAGAAATAAATGATATACAAAATCCTAATTTAATTTTTCCAGGAGAAAAATTAAGAATTACAGAAAGTAATAGCCAGACTTTAAATCCTGTATTACAAAACAATTATTATACAGTACAAAGAGGAGATACTTTAAGTGGAATTGCTCTAAAATTTGGCGTTACAGTCTCTTATTTGGTAAATTTAAATGGTATTAGAAATCCAAATTTAATATACACAGGACAAATTCTAAGAATAAGATAGATAGATATAAAAAAGTGCTGGACATTTTAGAAAATATATGCTAATATATATTAGTATATATTTTTATGCAGGTGTGGTGGAATTGGTAGACGCGATAGACTCAAAATCTATTATAGGAAACTATGTGTGGGTTCGAGTCCCACCACCTGCACCAGAGAAAAAAATAAATATAAAGGAGGATTTTAAAATGGAATTAAAAGGAAGTAAAACAGAAAAAAATTTAATGGAGGCATTTGCTGGAGAATCACAAGCAAGAAATAAATATACTTATTTTGCAAGCAAAGCAAAAAAAGAAGGATATGAGCAAATAGCAGCAATATTCCAAGAAACAGCAGACAATGAAAAAGAACACGCAAAAATTTGGTTCAAATTATTACAAGGAGGAGACATCTTAGGTACTGCAGAAAACTTAAAAGCAGCAGCAGAAGGAGAAAATTATGAATGGACAGACATGTATGACAGAATGGCAAAAGAAGCAAAAGAAGAAGGATTTGACCATATTGCATTTTTATTTGAAGAAGTAGGAAAAATAGAAAAAGAACACGAAGAAAGATATAAAAAATTATTAGAAAACGTAGAAAATGGACTAGTATTTAGCCGTGATGGAGATAGAATTTGGAAATGTAGAAATTGTGGACATATTGTAATTGGAAAACAAGCGCCAGAAATTTGTCCAGTATGTAACCATCCAAAAGCATATTTTGAAATAAAAGCAGAAAACTATTAAAAAAATTGTCAAAAAGCTCCGTCCCTGATGACAATATTGCTATCAGGGACGGAGCTTTTTGACAATTTTTTATTTTTTAGAATTCTTTTATTTTCTAAAATACTTGAAAAATAGACAAAAAAGACATATAATATAAGACAATAATAAAAAATTATAAAAAGGAGCAATAATGCCAAAATTTTTTGTAACAAATCAAGCTATTCAAAAAAATAAAGTAGAAATATATGGAGATGATACAAATCATATAAAAAATGTATTAAGAAAAAAAGTAGGAGAAACTTTAAACTTATGTAATATAGATACTTTAGAAGATTATTTATGTGAAATAACAAATATACAAGAAAATCGCATAGAATTAAAAATAATAGATAAATTAGAAAATAATGCAGAACCAAATACAAAAGTAACCATATTTCAAGGATTGCCAAAGGCAGATAAAATGGAATTAATTATTCAAAAGTCAGTTGAATTAGGAGTTTATGATATTACGCCAATAGAAATGAAAAGATGTGTTGTAAAACTGAATGAAAAAGATAAAATAAAAAAAATAGAAAGATGGCAAAAGATATCAGAAGTCGCATCAAAACAAAGTGGAAGAAATAGAATTCCAAAAATAAATCCAATTATTCCAATTCAAAATATTTGTCAAGATATAAATAATTATGATATAGTAATAGTTGCATATGAGGAAGAAAAACAAAACACATTGAAAGCAGAACTGGAAAAATTAAAAAATACTCAAAAAGATAATTTAAATATTGCTATATTGATTGGCCCAGAAGGTGGTATTGATCCATTAGAAATTAAAATTTTAAAAGATAAAGGAGCAAAAATAGTAACTTTAGGAAATAGAATATTAAGAACAGAAACTGTAGCCTTAAATATTTTAAGTATTATTATGTATGAATTTGAAAATAAAAAATAAGGAGAAAGCAAAAATGGTAGATGATTCAATAATTGAAGAGGAAACAAAAACAACTAAAAATAAATTAATAAAAAAAGAAAAGAAAAATAAAAAAATCTATAAAGAAATATCACAACAAATATTAAAGGAAATGTTTAGAAGTTTACTAAATGCAGTTGTAATCACACTTTATTTTTTTATACTAAATTTAGCATATTCTGCTATGAAAGAAGAAAGACTAGTAAATGATATAAAAATCTTTTCAGGAGTTTTTCTAGTATTAGGAATTTATTTTTTAGAAAAAGCGTATAAAAAGGACAGTGGAATTGATGCATTAAGTGGAATAGAATTTTCTATATTATCTTTACATAGTTTATCTATAATGCATATTATAACTTTATTTAAATATGATTTTAGACTTTATTTGTTAGCATCATCTTATATTTTTTCTAGTTATTTTGTATTAAAAGCAATTATATTATATACAAAAGGAAGAAGAGAATATTTACGAAAGTTAAGTGATATTCCTGAAATTGTAAAAAAAGATGAACCAGTAAAAAAAGAAGCAAGAAAAAGAAATATAGAAGAAACAGAAAAAAGAGCAACACATAAAAAAGAAGGAACAAATATAACAGTAAAAAGAAATAAAAAGAAAACAACAGCTTCAAAAACAAATACTACAAAACGAGCTACAACAGCAAAAGTAGCTAAAAAAGAAACGACAGAGAAAGCAGAAAAAGTAGCTAAAAAAGAAAAAATAGAGAAAACAACAAAAGTAACTAAAAAAGAAAAGACAGAGAAAACAGAAAAAGAGCCAAATAAAAGCACTTCAAAAACAACCAAAACAAAAAAACAAACTAAAAAGAAAGATAATTAATAAAAGAGGTAGATTAAATGATTAGAAGCATGACAGGATATGGCAAAGCAAGTCAAATTTTTGCACTAAAAGAATATCAAGTAGAAATTAGAAGTGTCAATCACAGATATTCTGATATTTCTATAAAAATGCCAAGAGTTTTAAGTTATTTAGAAGAAGAAGTAAAAAAAGAAATTTCATCTAAGATAAAAAGAGGAAAAATAGATGTTTTAATTACATTCTATAATGGAGATGTTGACGATAAAGAAATAAAAATAAATACCGAAATTGCTAAAGTTTATATAGAAGAATTAAAAAAATTAGCAGAGCAAGAAGGAATATTATCAAATATAGAAGTAACAGAAATATCAAAATTACCAGATGTATTCAACATTAAAAGTAAACAAGATGATGAAACAATTAAAGAAGAACTTTTAGAAGTAGTAAATAAAGCAATCAATAATTTATCTGAAATGAGAAAGCAAGAAGGCAAAAAGATAGCAGAAGATTTGTTAAAAAGGGTAAATACAATTAAAGAAAAAACAGAGAAAATATCTATTCTTTCTACTGGACTTATTGAGGAATATGTAGTAAAATTAGAGGGAAGAATAAAAGAAATATTAAAAAATCAAGAAATAGATCAAGCAAGATTAGCACAAGAAGTTGTAATTTATGCAGATAAATGTTCAATCGAAGAAGAAGTAACAAGATTAAAAAGTCATATGTTGCAGTTTGAAAAACTTTTAGACGCAGAAGAACCAGTTGGAAAAAAACTAGATTTTATCATTCAAGAAATGAACAGAGAAACAAATACAATTGGGTCAAAAGCAAATTCATTAGAAATTACCAATGAAGTTATCAATATAAAAACAGAAATTGAAAACATTAGAGAACAAATACAAAATATTGAATAAGAAAAGGAGATGGGATTTATGCAATTAGTAAATATTGGTTTTGGAAATATCGTATCAGCAGAAAGAATTGTTGCTATTGTAAGCCCAGAATCAGCACCAATTAAAAGAATGGTACAAGAGGCAAAAGATAATAAAACAGCAGTAGATGCTACTTATGGTAGAAGAACAAGAGCTGTATTAATTATGGATTCAGGTCATATTATATTATCTGCAGTTCAACCTGAAACTGTAGGAGGAAGAATTGATAAAACAATTTCCCAAGATGAAACTAACAAACAATTATAGTTATAAAAAATAAGGAGGATTTTTAAAATGATTGTAAAGCCAACAGTAGGAGAATTATTAACAAAAGCAAAAAACAGATATGAATTAGTAATTGCAACTGCAAAAAGAGCAAGACAGATTGCATCAGGAGCTGACGTAAAAACAACAGTTAAAGAAGAATCTCCAGTAACACTTGCTGCTCATGAGATAGCAGAAGGGAAGGTAACAATATGTTAGTTATATTATCCGGTGTAGCAGGAGCAGGAAAAGATACAATAAAAAAAGAACTTATAAAAAGAATGGAAAATGTAGAATCACTTCCATCTATTACTTCTAGAAACAAAAGGCCAGGAGATGTAGATGGAGAGACCTATATTTTTGTAAGTAAAGAAGAATTTGAAAGAATGATAAAAGATGAAGAACTTTATGAATATGACATCCATCATAATCAATATTATGGAACTTCTAGGAAACTACTAAATAATAAAATTAATAGTGGGAAAATTATTGTAAAAGATATTGATGTAAATGGCACAGAACATTTAAAAGAATTATTAAAAA
>CANRFX010000058.1 GCA_947629995.1 uncultured Clostridia bacterium
TCAAAATGCTCCGTCCCCAATGACAATCCGTCCCAGAGCGACAATCCCTGATGACCAACGACAATTTATTCAAAAAACTTTTTAAAGTCTTCTTCGTTAATTTTTTCTTTTTGTAATAATGTTTCTGCTATTTTATCTAACTTATCCCTGTGTTCTTTTAATAAATTTTGAGCTTCTTTATAAGCATTATCTATTAATTCTTTTACTTCTTGTCCAATTTTATCTCCAATATTTTCTCCAAATAATTGCATTTCATAAGGCTCTTTTCCTTGGAAATCAATTGGTCCTAAATTATCACTCATTCCATATTTTGTTACCATATCTCTTGCAATTTTTGTTGCAACTTCTATGTCATTGCTTGCTCCTGTAGAAATGTCATCTAATACCAATTTTTCTGCCGCTCTTCCACCTAGCAAGGCAACTAATTTTTCTTTCATCTCTGTTTTTGATATATAATATTTATCTTCATCTGATTTATACATTGTATAGCCACCTGCTACACCTCTTGGAATAATAGATACTTCTTTTACATCTGTTTGTGTTGGCAAATATTTACTTACAACTGCATGTCCTGCTTCATGGTATGCTGTTAATTTTTTATCTTTTTCTGATATTACTCTAGCACGTTTTTCTAATCCAACTGTAACTTTTTTAACAGCTTCTTCTATATCATCTTTTTCTATATCATCATGTTTTCTTTTTGTTGCAATTATTGCTGCTTCATTTAAAATATTTGCAAGTTCTGCACCTGTAAATCCTGCTGTATCTTCCGCAATACTTTCTAAATTTACATCTTCTGATATTCTTTTATCTTTACTATGAATTTTTAAAATTTCTAATCTTCCATTTAAATCTGGAGTTGGAATTGTAATTTGCCTGTCAAATCTTCCTGGTCTTAGTAATGCTTTATCTAGCATTTCTGGTCTATTTGTTGCAGCTAAAACAATTATTGTTTCTTCTGAACTAAATCCATCCATCTCTACCAATAACTGATTTAATGTTTGATTATTTTCTGTCTCTGCTCCACTATTTGATGTTCTTCTTGAGCCAATTGCATCAATTTCGTCAATAAATACAATACAAGGTGATAATTTTCTTGCTTTTTCAAATAGTTTTCTAACACGAGAAGCTCCTAATCCTGCAAACATTTCTATAAACTCAGATCCACTCATAGAAATAAAAGGTACATCTGCTTCTCCTGCTATTGCCTTTGCAATTAACGTTTTACCTGTACCAGGCTTTCCATATAATAAAACACCTTTTGGGATTTTTGCTCCCATTTTAGTAAATTTTTCTGGTTTCTTTAAAAATTCTACAATTTCAACTAATTCTTCCTTTTCTTCATCTAAGCCTGCTACATCATCAAATTTTATTTTTGTTTTTCTTTCTGTATCATCATATACCTTTCCTTTTTCTCCTAAGCCTTGCATTTTAAAAATCATAATAAATAATGCAAGCATAATTGCAGTTGGTAAAAAAGATATTACAAAAGATGGTATTTGTGATAAGAAACTTTTTGGTTTTTGGTTTAAATCAATTTCATTTCCTTCTGCAACCTTTTGTTGTACTAACTCCATAAAACTTTCTGTATTTGGTACAATTGTTGTTTTTTCTTCTTCTACATCTTTTTGTTTTACTTTTAAAGTAGTACTTCCAACTGTCATTTCAATTTTTTCTATATTACCATCAGATAATTCCTTGATTAAATCTGTATATGATAATGTATTTTCATCTTCTTTTTCTTTATTATTTACATAGAATATTCCTAATCCTATAATAAGTGCAATTAACACAATTGATAAAATAATTATTAACCAAATTTTTTGATTTTCCTTTTTATCTCTTGGTTTATCTTTTTTTGAACTCATTTTTTCCTCCTTGTTAATGCTTTTAAGCTTCTGAACCTTCTGGCGCTCCTGCATTATTATCATTTTTCTTTTTTTCTTCTTCTTTATCTTTTTTCTGTCTTTCCTTTTTTTCTTTTTGCTCTTTATCTTCTTGTTCTTTTTGTTCTAATTCTTTTCTTATGATTTCTTGTGCTTCAGCAATTTTCATTAGTTCAGCTTGCCTTTTTAAAAATTCAGTTTTTAATATAAAGATTGCCGCTACTAAATAAATTGCCGCTACTGACACATACATTATTTGGAAATATTCCATATTAAAGTTTACAAATATATTAACTGCAATATATAAAATATTTAATATTGTTGATAAAGTAAGTGCATAAATTGACATATTAAAAATAGCTACAAATCTCATTTTTATTCTTGCCACCCAAGCTGCTAAATATCCAAATACACTTAAAAATAAAGCATTTGATAAAGTTGTTACTAAATACATCATAAAACTATAAATAAATATAGTAATAAAAATACTTACATATAAACTAATTACTTGTGTACTGTTTGCATAATCAATAACTGATTGCTTTGTAAACTCTGTTATTTGCATTTGTCCTAAGATTTCACTATAGTTGTAATTAATTGTACCAGATATTGCTCCGTTTTTTAAAATAACTTTATCTTTTAGTACAATCATTCCACTACCTGCTTGTTCTACTTCTTTTATATAATTATTGATAGTTTCTTCGTCTCCGCACTTTCGTATCGATTATAGTTCTTCCAACATAAGAATCATCTTCTGAAATTACAATTCTTTCTTCTGAATAAACATCTAAAATCCCGTCATGATAAGAAAATTCTGGAAACTCATTTTGCAAGTAATTAATTCCCTCTTGAAGCATTTGATATGTTTGGTACATGATACCAAGGCAAAGTACAATTGCTAAAATAGCAATTAGTTTGCATATATAAATAAAAGCTCGTCCTAATCCTTCTGCTGCCATGTCTGGATATTTTTCAATTTTTACAATTGAATTCCATACTTTTTTAAAAAAACCTTGTTTTAATTCTTTTTCTTGTTTTTGCTCTTCCATTTTATCGGTACTCCCTTCTAATAGGTAAATTAATTTGACTATTACTTCTAATTGGAAATATCACTTTTTCGCCTATTTTAATGTCTTTAGTTCCAATATCACATATGACATTATTTTCTATGTTACCTAAAATCTTGTATTTGTTATTCTTAATTATAAGTTGTTCTAAATGTGCTTCATTTGAACAAATATAAGGTATAATTGCGATTCTTATGTCTTTTTTTATTTTGTTCTTTCCAAAATAAACTCCTTTTGATAGCTTCTTAATTTCTGATATTCCGTGTTTCTAAATATTTTACTCTTCTAAATGGAATAGTAATTTTATTTTCAATTTCTCCTAAAAATGCTTTTTCTATTCTTATTGCATTTAAATTCATATTTGTATATCTTAAAAATGCTGAATCATCACATATATGGAGCATCCCTGTTTGAATACCATTCATTTGTAAAACTTCTATTACATCTAAAAATCTTTGAAATTGAAGTTTTGTAAATTTATCATCATTTGTACTATCTACAAATTCGGAATAAGTTCCTTCTATTTCTATATTTTGAGCATTTTTTAATGCAATTATCATTTCTTCTCTATTTTGATATGTCCATCCTCTTATTCCTATTCCTGTATCTATATTAAGATGTGCTTTTATTTGCTTTTTTTGTTCTTTTCCTACTTTGTCTGCTATTTCTACATCTTCTTTTGAACCTAGTGAAATGATTATATTATTTTCTACTAAAAGTTCAATATCTTCTTTTATAGCAGTTGGCGAAAGTATTAAAATTTCTTCTTTTATTTTTTGCTTTCTTAGAGCAATTGCTTCTTCTATTGTCTCCACAGCAAAAAAAGAAATTCCATTTTCTATTAAAAATTTTGTATATTCGATTAATCCTAATCCATAAGCATTTTCTTTTAAAATTGCTATGATTTTTACTAGATTTCCTTTGTCATCTTTTCCAATTTTGCTTACAAGTTCTTTTATTTGTTTTATGTTATGCCTTAAATCTTCTTTTTTTATTATTAATGTTTTCAAAGGTTTTCTCTTCTTTCTTTTTTCAAAAATAAAATCTCTTGTTAAAATTATTTACATTATATTGGTATTTTACACTATTTTTTTGAATTTTACAAGTATATTGTCTATATTATATAAAAAAGAAGAATGTACAATATTGACATGAATTACGATAAAATATATAATAAACACATAATTAGGAGAATAAAAAATGGATAAAGTACAAGTATTATTATCTAGCTATAATGGTGAAAAATATATTAAAGAGCAAATTGAAAGCATCTTAAAACAAGAAGAAGTAGTAATTTCCTTACTTATAAGGGATGATGGCTCTTGTGATAAAACTTTAGAAATAATAGAAAATTTAAAAAACGAAAATCCAAATATAACATATTATTCTGGTAAAAACTTAGGACCTGCTAGAAGTTTTATGGACTTAGTAAATAATTCTGGAGATTTTGATTATTATGCTTTTTCTGATCAAGATGATGTTTGGGAACCTAAAAAATTAATTTCTGCAATTAATAAATTAAAGCAAAGCGATAAACCATCTTTATATTTATCTGCTATGGATATTGTAGATGAAAATTTAAATTTTATAGAAAAAAAACAAATAGAAGGAAATTTTTGTTTTGAAGGCGAAATGATAAAAAACTTTGCAACTGGTTGTACTCAGGTTTTTAACAAAGCATTAAACAAAATTATAAAAAGTTACACTCCAAATTATATTATTATGCATGATTCTTGGATTACAAGAGTATGTTATGCAATTGGTGGAAATGTTATAATTGATGAAAATAGTTACATTAAATACCGCCAACACAAAGGAAATGTACTTGGATACCAAGATAAAGGATTACAAAAATTAAAAAGACAATTTAAAATTGCTTTTGTTGATAAAGTATGTATGAGAGTTAATATTGCAAAAGAATTAAAAAATGGATACGAAAACCTTTTAACTACAAATGCAAAAGAAGTTATTGATAATTTAATTTCTTATACATATGATAAAAAAGCAAAAAAATGGCTATTACAGAATAAAAACTTTAGAACAAAAGATGAAAAATTAAATAAAAAAATGAAACTATCTATTCACTTAAATAGATTTTAAGGCCAAAAAAAGGAGTGACTAAAAAAAATTGGAAGAAAAACATATTTTTATTGTGGGTTCCAATGGGATTCCTGCTAAATATGGAGGATTTGAAACTTTTGTTGAAAATCTAACGGCAAAAAAAGTAAATCCAAATATTAAATATCATGTAGCCTGTTTAGGAAAAGACAATAATGAATTTGAATATAATAATGCTAGATGTTTCTCTATTAAAGTTCCAAACATTGGTCCTGCAAAAGCAATTTTTTATGATTTAGCAGCACTAAACAGAACTATTAAATATATCAAAAAGAACAATATTAAAAATTCAATTATTTATCTTTTAGGCACTACTATAGGTGGATTTATTGGATTTTATAAATCAAAATTACAAAAATTGAATATTCCACTATTTGTTAACCCTGACGGTTGTGAATGGAAAAGAGACAAATGGAATTATTTTGTTAAAAAATATTTAAAGCTATCTGAAAGACTTATGGCAAAGTATTCAGACTTATTAATTTGTGATTCTATCAATATAGAAAAATATATTAAAGAGACATATTCAAAATATAATCCTAAAACTACCTTTATTGCATATGGTTCAGATTTACATGAACAAAATACACAAAGTAATAATAAAATTTTAGAAAATTGGTATAAAGAAAAACAAATTAAAACAAATCAATATTACTTAATTGTAGGAAGGTTTGTGCCAGAAAACAATTATGAAACTATGATAAAAGAATTTATGAAATCTAATACAAAAAAAGATTTAGTAATTATTACAAACGTAGAAAAAAATAAATTTTACGAAGAATTAAAGCAAAAAACTAATTTTGATAAAGATAAAAGAATAAAATTTGTTGGAACTGTATATGATTCTAATTTACTAAATCAAATTAGAGAAAATGCTTATGGATACCTTCACGGGCATGAAGTTGGTGGCACTAACCCATCTCTTTTGGAAGCTCTATCTTCTACTAATTTAAATTTATTATTAGATGTTAGTTTTAATAAAGAAGTTGCATCAGATAGTAGCATGTATTGGAATAAAGAAGATGGCAATTTAAGCAATTTATTAGATACTTTAGAAAACATGAATCCTGATGAAATACAAAACTATGGAATTAAAGCAAAAGAAAGAATAAAGGAAATTTATAATTGGCAAAAAATTGTTAAGCAATATGAGACAATTTTTCTAACTTAAATATTAAAAAAATATCGTACCCTTTTAAATAGTACGATATTTTTTTAACTTATTTTAATTGTTTTGATGTTACGATATAAATATAAACGTAGTTATCTACAATAACATACAAATTACTTTCTTC
The DNA here is from genome assembly GCA_947629995.1 of uncultured Clostridia bacterium. Taxonomy (GTDB): domain Bacteria; phylum Bacillota; class Clostridia; order TANB77; family CAG-508; genus CAG-269. The sequence continues at coordinate 6,367 of CANRFX010000058.1, forward strand.
TTTTTTTGGTTCTTTATAATGAATAATATTAGTTTGATTTTGTTCTGCTACATCTATCAAGTCTTCTAAAACTAGAAGTTTCATAACTTTTAAATCTGTAAAATCTGGTTTATTTATTACAGTCACAATTAAATCTCTATAGTATTTTAAAATATGATTAATATTATAATTATACATTTGCTCTTTTTCTTTTTTATTTTTCTTAATTAATACTATAATTATTAAAATTAGTGCCGATAATATGAAGGCTCCACCGATTATATAATAAATAATTTGTTCTATTGTAATATTCTCTGTTTTAGGATTAATACTATTTTTGGCTTTTTTTTCATAATTTTCTTTTACTTCAGTTACTGTATTAGTTATTGGAATTTCTAATTCTATACTGTCTTCTATTTTTTGTGTTTCCGCCCCTAGATCAGAGGTTTCAACAATATATGAGATATTAAAATGAAGTTTTAATACACAATCAATTTTAATTCCATATTTTTTTTCATAAGAGCGTGCCAAATTATTATAATATTCATAATCAATATTAGTTCCTTCTGTAACTGAAAATTCATTTACATTTAAATATTGATTAGAAGTATTTTCATGAAGAATAAAATTTTTATTAAAATGTGTCTTTTAATTTTAATTGTTTCTATTATTGTACTTGGCATATCTTACTTTAATAATAAAAAATTAGATAATACTAAAAATAAAAATAGTAATAATACCAAAGTTGAAGA
>CANRFX010000059.1 GCA_947629995.1 uncultured Clostridia bacterium
TATCCTCCTTTGAATTTATTTTAACACAAAAAAATGAAAGCAGACTTTTTGTGTCTACTTTCATTTTACCACTTCATGAATATAATGATATAAGGCTCTTTTTTTATATTCTGTTATGCAGCTGGGAGTTATTAAGAAAAAATATATTAAACTTTTTTATTTGCACGTTATTCGCAAAAAATTGTCAAAATGCCCCGTCCCTGACGACAATATTGTCAAAAGCTCCGTCCTTCTTGACACTGATGACACTCATGGCGTTCGCAAAAATTGTCAAATTGCTCCGTCCCCATCGACAATCCTCGACGACAATTTCTTTTATAAATTTTTTATACTCCATATGCTGAGAATAAGAAGTTACCCATATAAACTTGAACACATGGTACCAAAACTACTAGCACGAAGAAGATCAATACTGCGCCAACTATTGCATACACAACTTGTGGTAATGCTTTCATAATTTTTGTCATTATATTGTCGATATCGATTTCCATATATTCTACTAGTTTTTCCATCATTTCTGTTAGGTCTGTCTGCATACCTATTTTTAACATTTCTGTAATCATTGGTTTTGCTAGACCTGATTTTTCAAATGGTTCTATCCATGAAGAACCGATTAATATGTTATTTATAGATGTTTCTATAATAGATAGCATAACATAGTTTTTAACTACGTTTTTACTAACTTCAATTGAATCTTGTATTCTCATGCCATTTTGTAAGTTTAATAACATAGCTTTCATTAATCTTGAAAAATCTAATGCAAATATCAATTCACCGAATATTGGCATTTTATATTTAAAGTAATGAAAATTATATTTTCCTTTTGGTGTATTAATATAGAATAATATTGCGGCAGTAACAACAAGTAGTAAGAATACTGGTATGTACCAATACAGAATTACTTGATCAATAAAATCTGCAAACCATAAAGTTATAGCTGGTAATTTTTCGTCTGTTCCTAATTCATCAAATACGCCTTGAATAGCTGGTATTGCAACTAATGTTCCAACTACTAACATAACTAGTAATAATACAAATTGTGCTATGTTAGGAATTAAAATTGATCTTAATTTTTTATTTAATGCTTCTGTATCATCTAAGTATTTTACTGCTTGCTCTAATGATGTTGTAAGCGAACCTGAAAGTTCTCCTACTTTAATCATATTAATATATATGTAAGGGAATACATTTGAATAATATTCCATTGTTGTGTACATATTTTCTCCGGGCTTCTACACCTGCTAAGATATCTTCCAAAATACCTCTAAAAGATAAGTTTTCTGTACTTTCTATAATAGTATTAAGAGCATGAATATTATTGAAATTAGCCTTTTTTAATAAATAAAAGTTTTGAGTAAATACTACTAAATCTCTTTGTGTTATTTTTTCTGTTTTAGCAAAATATAAATTAACTTTTTCTTTCATGCTAAGAGTTTTCTTCCTGTTTCCAATTTGAGTTGTATTTACATTTTTCATTATTTCTTGTATATCAGTAACATTTCTTTTTTGTTTTTTAGGCTTTCTGTTTGAACGGTAAGAAACTTGCTCAATTGCTATTGGTAACAGATCATTATTCTTCAAAGATTTAATTAAATTCAATCTACTAGAAGATTCTACTCTATTTCTTACAATTACACCAGATTTAGTCATTGCTCTATAAGAATATACAGGCATTGGCTTGTCCTCCTCCTATTTATTTTTTATCACGCTTAATTTTTAATTGCATAATAGTTCTATTTAATATTTCTAAATTCTTCTCTTCTATTTGAGCTTTTGCTTGGTCTAAAGTAATTTTATTTTTTACAAATAATTCTGCTAAAGAATTAATTAACCCTATACTTCCTTTTTCTAAATTACTTTGTATTGCATCCTCAATTTCTGATACACTTAGTTTTTCTTTACGAATGATACCTGCAACTATATTATCAACTACCATTACTTCTGGAACTAATACTAATTTTCCATCTGTACCTTGTAATAATCTTTGTGATACAACAAGTTTTAATAATGCTGATAATAAGTATTTAATACTTGCTTGATCTCTTACTTCATAGAAGTTAATCATTCTGTCGATTGTTTCTGCGCAAGATTTTGTATGTAAAGTTCCAATTACTAAATGTCCTGATTCTGCCATTTCTATTGCTGCTTCCATCGTTACTTTATCACGAATCTCTCCAATTACTAGAATATCGCAATCCTCTCTTAATGAGTTTTTAACACCATCACTAAATGTTAAACTATCTCTACCTTTTCCAATCTCTTTTTGCACAATTAAAGATTTTTTAGAATGATGCTTATATTCTACCGGATTCTCTAATGTCAATATTTTTTTATTTTGATTTTCATTAATATGATTTATTAATGCATTTAATGTTGTACTTTTACCAGAATTAGTTTTACCAGTAACTAAAATCAATCCCTGTGGTTGATATGTCATTCTTCTTACAATATCTGGTACTCCTAAAGATTCGTATGGAGGCAATTCATTCTTTATTAATCTTAATGTGCATAGTGGAATATCGTCTGATAAAGATATATTTACTCTTAAACGTATATCTTTATATTCATATGATGTATCCAATCTTCTTGTTGTATTAAAAACTTCATCTTTATCAACATTTCCTTTTACTAGATAATCATATATTTCATACATATCTTCCACTGTTAATATCTTGCTATCAGGAACCGGTACTAAATTTCTTGCAATTCTAAGCATTGGCTTATTTTCGCAAATTAAATGTACGTCTGATGCATCTAATTCCATTGCCTTATCTAATATTTTATCAACATTCATAATTTCCTCCTTTGTATTTACAATTAAAATACTAATAATTTTTTATTTAATTCTTCTAATGTTGTGTATCCATCTATTACTTTTTTAATACCATCTACTATTAATGGCTTATAATCTTGCTCTAATGCTTTTCTTCTTATTTCTAAGCTTGATTTTCCTATCATAATTTCTTGTTTTATTTCATCTGTTATATTTAATATCTCAAAAATTCCAATTCTATCATAATATCCTGTATTATTACAATATTTGCATCCTGGGGCTTCATATGTTTTTCCACTAGTATCAAAATTTACATTATATTTATTTCCAATTGCTGATATAATTTTCTTTTCTTCTTCGTTAAATTTTCTTTCTACCCTACATTTTGGACATACTTTTCTTACCAATCTTTGTGAAATAGCTGTTGCTAATGTGCTTGATATATCATAATCAGAAAGTCCCATTTTTCTTAATCTAGTTATTACCTCTACACTATCGATTGTGTGAATTGTAGATAATACATAATGTCCTGTTTGCCCTGCTTGAATTGCAATTTCTCCAGTTTCTGTATCTCTTATTTCTCCTACTAAGATAATATCTGGATCTTGTCTTAAAACAGTTCTTAATGAACCAGAAAAAGATGATTTATTGTCAATTTCAATTTGATTTAATCCTTTAATTCTAATTTCTACTGGGTCTTCAATTGTTGTAATATTTATTTCTGGTTTGTTTAGGTAATCCATAATACTATAAAGAGTCGTTGTTTTACCTTCTCCTGTTGGTGCTGCAATTATAGTTATACTGTTCTTTTTATTAATACTTCTTTTTAAATCATTTTCTGTACCTGGAAATCCTAAATCAAATATATTTTTTATATTTTCATTTTTCTTTAATAATCTTAAAACGAATTTTTCTCCATATACATTTGGTTGAGAAGATACACGGATGTTATAGTCTTCATATAGCAAAATTCTACCATCTTGTGATTCTTGTTTTTCTTGGTGCATATTTGAAATTGCTTTTAATCTTCCGTATTATTTGTTGTTGTTTTTCCTTTTTTATTCTTGCTGCTGTAAATAATTCTCCATCAATTCTATATCTTACTCTAACTTCTTCTGCCATTGGTTCAATATGTATATCACTTGCTCTTCTTTTCATTCCTGTTTTTATTATACTATCAACTAAACCAATAATAGTATCTGTACGTTCTGTTGTTTCTCCAAAGTCAGTAGTTACTTCTCCTTCCATTGACTTTAAAATTCTATCAATATCACTTTCAAAAGTAATATAATTCTCCATTACTAATCCTTTGTTTAGTAATAATAATCTTACTGTATTAATGTTAGAATTATTTACACTACTTGCAAAACATACTTTTATTCTGCCATTTGTAACTTCAAAAGGAATAACTTTGTTCTTTTTTGCAACATCCAAAGAAAAATAATCTGTTAATTTTATTTTTATTGTATTAGAATTTAATATAATTCCTTTTTCTCCTAAAATATCAGCTATTGCTTCAATTAAAATATTGGGATCACATACATTCAATATGTATAAAATATCCCCTATTTTTCTATTAGGATGTTCTTTTTGATATTGTAACGCCTGTTCAATATCTTTTTCTTTTACAATTCCTCTTTTTACAAGTTCTACACCTATTGGTTGTCTTTTTCTTACGTCCATAATTCTTCCCTTCTTTCGTATTATTCTATTTTATTATACTATATTTTTTATACTTTTTGTTGATTTTTTGTAAATTACATAAATTTACTAATTTTTAAGAGTATATTTTATTGTTCTTTTTTCTAATCCTTTTATTTCTATTTCTACAGTTACTACATATTTTCCATTTTCAATGGTATTAGTAAATGTGCAATTTTCTATTTGTCTACAAATTTTTACTTTATTTCTATAAATTCCCTTATTTTCTGGTACAAAAGTGTATTGCACTTGGTTATCGAATACAATATAATTTTCTTCACACTCTAATACTGTAATATTATTATGATTTACCTCTTGTGAGAAAAAACTATCAAAATTAGTGTATTCTGAATATAATTCTACATTTCCTATATTTTTATTTATATTTTTACTAAAATAAGCGGTAAGAACAGTTATAATAGAAATTGCTATTGTTAAACCTATAATATATACAGTTACTGAAATTAATGTAATACCTTTTTGTGATTTCATTACTTAATTCTCCTTTGATACAATAGTAGAAAGTTCTATTTCTTCAATTTGTTTTTTAAATTTGTATTTAATCTTTACTGTCACTTTTTTCACAATATTAGCTTTTTTTTCTGAATTGATTTCACTATAATCTGTTATTATTACTTCTCTTGTAAATCCTTTTTGAATTTCCTTTTTATCTGTGTAGCTACTAGATTCACTTTCTAATTCTTCTATTGTTTTGCCTTTTATTTGTTCAATTTCATTAATTGCTAAATTCATTGCTTTTGATTTTAGTTCTACTTCTTTAGAAGAACTATTGAAGTTATATGATAGAATAGCAATTAATGATATAAATATAAACAATATAACAACAGCTATTGAGATATCAACTACCGTGAAACCACTTTCACTTTTTATTTTCATGTTCGACTCCTCTTATATTTTGTAATTTATTAAAAATATTACAAATATTAATACAATTATATTTGCAGTACCTATATAAAATCCAATACTCATTTTATTTACAATTTGCTTATCATTAGTTCTATTTCTTCTTCTTTTCCCTATTTTTATTTTATTAATTAATAAATAAAATGATAGTATTAAAAGTGCAAATATAATAGAAATTGCAGTTATATATTCTCCTGTAAATATTATCATTGTTATAAGCATTAATAAAATTCCTGTTACATAACTATTTTTTGCGTACCATCTTAATGTTATTGTGTCTAAAAGTAAAATAAGTATGTATAAAATTAAATATATACCATATCTATATATATTAGTTTGCTCTACTATGCATAGATATATCATATACATAATAGATATTACAATACCATAAATAGACACATATTTATCTATTTTTTTATTCTCTTTGTCTATTCCAATAATTAGCATAAGGAAAGTTATATAAAGTATCATAAAACCATATTCTACTATTTGCATTAATTTTAGTTCGTAAAAATTAAGTTTCATAGCATATGCAATTGCTACAAATATAAGTCCTGACAATGTTTCTAAAATTAAATATCTTGGTCTTATTTTTTCTTTACAATATCTACATTTTCCTCTTAGAAAGATATAACTAAATACTGGAATTAAGTCTAAAAATCCTAATTTTGTTTTGCAATTAGGACAATAAGAATGTGTATGTGTAATATCTTGTCTTTTTGGAATTCTATATACTGCTAAGGTATAAAAACTTCCAAATAAGGTTCCTATTATAAATAATAATATATAAAAAAATATGTTCATTTTTCTTCCTTTGGTTCTTTTTTAAATTTAGCCATACGCACACATAGTCTGCGCGTATGGCTATTATTAATTTTTTTTACTTTTTATTTGCATTATTATTCTGGCTGTGTAGATGTAACTTTACTTGTTGCTTTTACTATATAGCATGTACATGTTTTACCACCTATTTTTCCTGTAACTGTCCAATAACTATCAGCATTTTCTGTACCATCTGTAGCATCCAAGTCTTTTACATTATCATTAATATTTGCCATTAATGTTGTCAATGTGCTTTTATCGATTGTTTTTTCAGTAGATGCTCCTGTCTTTTGATTTAATACGATTTCTGCTACTACTAATTTTACAGATTCTTCAAATTCTGCTTGAGCAGATTTATCTCCTGCGCTAGTTGCTTTTGTTAAAATTCCATTCTCTCCTGTTAACATTGCAATTGATACACCTGCTAAAATTAATAATACGATAATTGTAATTACTAATGCAATTAAAGTAATACCTTTTTGATTTTTCATTTTAATATCCTCCTCTTAGGTTTAAAATTTTTATTTAAAAATTCATTATGTTGGATCTGTTTGTGTTATTTTTCCTTTATTAGTTATTGTCCAAGTATACTCTTTGTTATCAGAATTTTTCCATTTAACAGTCCAAGCATCACTTTCCCCAGCTATTGCTACTGTAATTTTTGCGTCTGCATCTGAAGCTGTACCAATATTAGAATTATTCCTTTTTATTGCAGCTTCCAATGTAGTAGCATTAATTACATTTTGACCTTCTGTTGTATTATAAGTTGGATCCATTTGATTAGCTACAATATCTGCAACACCTAGTTTTACTGCT
>CANRFX010000060.1 GCA_947629995.1 uncultured Clostridia bacterium
GCTAAAGGAGTAGATGCAGAAGGAAAAGATACAACTGGTACAGATGTAAAAGCAGTATATAAAGCATACAAAGATGCTTATGCATCAATGTTATCAAGAACAAAAGATTTAGCAAATGATACAACACTTAGTAAATCTGCAAGTGGTTTAGATACGGCTGTGAAAGCAGCTCAAAATGATAAGGCTAAAGGATTAGCTGGTATATCATATAATAAAGATACAAATACTGTTACATTTATGGTAGATGCTAGTCAAGCAAATGAAGGAAATTTATATAATTTTTTACAAGTAAAAGATAATAATAATAGTATAGTAGATATGTTTAAGACTTTTGCAACTGGTGCAACAAAAGCTGAATATACTATAGAAGGTAAGGAAAAAGTTATTATAACAGACTTACCTACAAAATTAGAAAACAGTAATCCTAAAGAAGGCATTATAGGAGTTGCAGCTAAATTATTATTAGATATGGCTGGTAAAGAACATGATGATAATAATTTTGCTCAAAATGCTCTTCAACTTAAATATGAAGATATGATTAAAGACGAAGCAAAGCCAGCTGTAGCAACATTTTACTTTACTCCAGTAGATGGGGTTGAATATACAGTAACTTATACATTACAATTTGTTTCAAACCAATAATTATATATTATAAAAAAGCTTGTAAGAAAAGTCTTACAAGCTTTTTTATAATTTAAAATATTAATTTTTGTTGATTTATAAACCTTTTCCTACGGTAACTGTACAAGAAGAATCTGTTCCATCATGATATTCTAAATTTTCAGTTTTATGAGTAATATTTATTTTGTTTAGTCCACCTTTGTGAGAGTTATCTTGGAAGACTTCAACTGCAGAAGCTGTACCTTGAGCTGTGTGTTCAAAAGTAACACCACTATCAATTTCAACATTCATTGTTTCGCCATTACTATAATTATTACGAACAACAATTAGTAAAGCACTACCAGATGCTTCTTCACCTGAAGGAAGTGCTGGAGCAGTGTAAGAATTTCTTGTTGCTATTAATTTAGTTGTTCCTTTTAAATTTAGTTTAGTTAATCCTACTGCTTCTATTGCTGTTCCTCCTTTAATTGTACAATTTTCAAATGTTGCTTCTCCTTTTGCAGGTAAAAATACAGCTGGTTCTTCTTCTTTATTTGTTGTCAAAGTTGCATTTGTTACTGTTATATCAGAATTTTTTGTAGTACTATTATTTGTTCCTATACAAGGTCTCTCACTACTTGTAAATGTACCACCATTTATTGTTAAATTTCCGTTTGTTCCTACAAATACGCCATATCCTTTAGTATCTACTGTCACTTTGTCTAATGTTAATGTTCCCTCTGTCTTTAATGTTGCTGTATCTGGAGTACTTCCTTGTTTAGCTTCAATAGTTCCATTTGATATTGTTAAAATTCCGTTAGTTGCTACTTCTGCAATTCTTTCTTGATTTTCTTTTGAAACTTTTTTATTATTTAAGTCTAATTTGACATTTGCATCTACTTCGAGTTTTTTATCATTTTCTAATTTAGCATTTTCATCTAATTTAACATTAGGAACATCAGCTTTAGCACAAATTACTAAGCTCTTGCCATTATTTTCCTCTGAGCTAGAAGCAAGTTCAATAACTGATTTTTCTCCAAATGTGCATCTGTCTAAATCTCTGATTTCTCCTTCAACTTTCCAAGTACCATTTAAAGTTAAGCTTGAACTTTCATTTCCATTGTCAGTTATATGAGCACCAGCTTCAGTTGTAAAAGTAACTCCTTCGTCAATTGTTAAGTTACCACTCATATTAGTTTCAGACTCTGCTTGTAATTTTGCATCGCTAGCTAATTCAACATTTTTAGCACCTGCTTTGAAAGCATTAGTTAAGTTCGTTCCATTGTCTTCTTCAGATTTTTTATTTTCTAATTTAACAGTTCCTTCACCTTCAATTTTTAGGTTATCTGCTGCTAATGCTCCTGTTACTTTCATTGTAGAACCTGTATTTATTTTAACTGTTTTTTCTTCATCTAAATTTTTTAACTCGTCTGCAACTTCTACATTACAGTTTACTATAACTTCCTGAGCTTCTTCTAAAGCTTCTTCAAATGATTCTTGTGTATTTACTTGTTCTGGAACGTTTCCTACTCCTTCTATACGAGCTCCTTTCACATCACGATTTACAGATACTGTATGGCTATTTGTTTGATAATTAGCTCCACTTTCTACAACTATAACACCTTCAACTGTAACATCTTGGCTAAATTTACAAGTAGAGCCTGATTTAAATACAAGTTTTAATCCTTCTGGTACAACCTTATCACTCGCTCCGTTAAAATTACAAGTTGCATCACTTTCATAAGTTACTGTTACATATCCTGCTCCATTATTTGCCCATTCAGGAACACTTTCGCATATGTTTTTCCATGAATCTGTTTTATCTTTGCCACATACAGAACAATTTGATGTATATTGTCCATTTGCCTTTTTAGTCCACTCTGTATATGTATGAGGCTCTTTTTTGTCTGCAGTACCACATACCGTACAGTAATGTCCATTATCTGTTGATTCCATTTTATGATTTTCTTCTATAGTTTCATAACCGCATACTGAACATTTCATAATATTTCCATGGTGAACATAACCGTTTACATTTATATCACCTGCTCTGCCACTTCCAACTAAAGTATGTTCAGTTGTTTCAGTGAAATGATATCCACAAACACAAGCACCTTTGTGACCTTCCGCTGTAATATCATCTGCAGTGAATACTGTAGGAGTACAATTTACATATTCTCCTGTAACTTGACCACAGTACATACAAACTGGAGCATGTTTATGAACTTGCTTTCCATCAACATCTACACTTGTAACTGAATAATCATTATTTAAATGACCATTAACTTTAACTGTTTTTGTTTCTGTAAAAGTTTCACCATTATCTAATAATTCTACAGTTGCTATATAGTTAGCTGTTGCTCCATTTGCATCTGTACATTTTCCTTCTAATTTTAAATCAAGATTTCCACCAAAGTATGGTTTTAAATTAACTTCTTTATAATAATTACCACTATTGTTCCATACACTATTAGCTTCAAAACAACCTTCTCTTGTACATTCAAGAGTTGCTGTTTTTGTAGCATTTCTATCATATCCTATTACATTTCCTTCTTCATCTTTTAATTCTACCCAATTAATTTTAACTTTATAATCATGACCAGTTACAGTGTTTACTGGTTCTTTAGCAGCCTCCTTGGTACTCTTAGCTGTTCTAACTATATTACCATCTTCATCTAATACAACCAAGAAGTATTCATTACAAACTGAACATTGTCCATATTTTCTAACTTGACCTTTTGATAAATTACCTTGATTTGCTTTTTTCCATCCTTCTTCCACACATGTAGCAGGAGTAGCATCATGAGTTACTATTTTATGTCCAAGTGCTTCTACATCTACAACTTTTGATGTATTAATTCCATTAGAGTTTACAAAATATTTTATTTGGCCACCTTTTTCACATGTTGGTTCATTACCTTTAACAAATTCTTGTTCAGGAACTAATGTTAATGTAACTGCTTCTTTACATACAGAACATGTTCCATTTGCTTCAACTACTGGATTTCCTTCTGCATCTTCTGACCATTTATAACTTAAATTTGATTCAAATGTATGATCTTCTTCTTCACAAAAGTCACATTTTGTACTATACGGTTTTGTATAATATATGGAATAGAATTACCATTATTCATGAATAAAATAATATAGTATTTTAATAATATATATATGAGTTTAAAATATTCATTACGAAAAATTCACATAATTGTGAAAAATTCGTAATAAAAATTTGACTTGTTTTTTAAAAAATGTTATAATTATTACGAAAAAGGTGCATAAACGTAAAAAATTCGTAATGGAGGTTAGTATGGAAATAAATAGAGATTTTTATTTAAAACAACTTATAGATGGCATAGATAATGGCCTAGTTAAAATAGTAACAGGAATAAGAAGATGTGGAAAATCTTACTTATTAGATCCAATTTTTAAAGATTATTTGCTTAATCAAGGCGTAAAAGAGAATCACATTATAAAGTTGGATTTAGATGAAAGAGAAAACTTTGTATATCATAATCCTGATGAATTAAATAAATATGTGAAAGATAGAATTGTTGATAAAGATAAATACTATATTATTCTTGATGAAGTACAAAAAGTACAAGATTTCGAATCTGTACTAATAGGATTTTTGCACATGAATAATGTAGAGATTTATGTAACAGGAAGTAACTCTAAATTCTTGTCATCAGATATTATTACTGAATTTAGAGGAAGAGGTTGTGAAATTAAGCTATACCCTATATCTTTCAGTGAATTCTATTCAATTTATAATGGTTCTGAAGAAAAAGCTTTAAATGAATATTATACTTATGGTGGATTACCTTTATCAATACTAGCTAAATCAAATGATGCTAAAATTAGTTATTTAAAATCACAGAAAGATAATGTTTATATAAATGATATAATTGAAAGAAATAAGATTCAAAATAAAGAAGAACTAGAAATGCTTGTTCAAATTATAGCATCTGATATAGGTTCACTTACAAATCCACTAAAACTTTCTTATAAATTTAAAGAAAGAGATAAAACATCTACTATGACAGATAAAACAATTTACAACTATTTAGGATACTTACAAAACGCTTTTTTAATAGAAAAAGCAAGAAGATTTGATGTTAGAGGTAAAAAGTTCATTGAAACACCACAAAAATATTATTTTACTGATATGGGAATAAGAAATTCTTTCTTAGATTTCAGACAAAGTGAAGAGCAATCACATATAATGGAAAATGTTATATATCTTGAATTAAAAAGGCGAGGCTATAATGTTGATATTGGCTCTGTTGAAATTAGAGAAGGAAATAGTCAAAAGCAATTAGAAATTGATTTTGTTGCTAATAAAGGAAATAATAAAATATATATTCAGTCAGCACTAGAAATGAAAACGACAGAAAAAGTTGAGCAAGAACAAAAATCATTATTGAATGTAAATGATTTTTTTAAGAAAATTGTTATTGTAGGAGAAAATATACCAAAATCTAGATTTGATAATGGAATTATAATTATGAGTATATATGATTTTCTTTTAGATTTAGACAGTTTAAATTATTAATGTATTAAGAAATAGCAATCATGAGAAATTCCATTTCGTTTCACATGTAAAAACCTTCTTATGAAATAATAAGAAGGTTTTTTAGAATTTTTCGTATTATTGTTCTTTTAAATATCTCTTTAGTAAGAATGTTAGAAAATAAGGGAATGTATAAAATTTTCCATTAAACCCTATATTTTTATTACATAATTTTATTCCAAATTTAATATCTTTATATAAATCACTATTTATTAAATTATTAAGCGAAATTGTTGCCTTATCATTTGCCTTTACTTCAACAGGAATTAATGAATTTTTGTTTCTTATCATAAAATCTATTTCAAGTTTTTTACTATCATCTTTATAAAAATATAAATCATATCCAGCTTTTACTAACATATCACCTACAACATTTTCATATAGGGCTCCCTTATATGTGTTCATATTTTCATTATTTCTTAAATCATCTTGAACTTCTTCATCTAATGAACCAATTAATAAACCAGTATCAGCAAAATATAGTCTATAATTATCAGGATTATAGTTTCCTTTTAGCGGAAGACTAGCTTGTTCTAGTGCATAACAAATATTAATAATTCCTGCATTTGAAAGCCATTCTACAACACCAACATATTCTCTATTTCTTGCTCCATCTGAAATTTTAGATATTTGAAATTTTTTATTTTCATTTCCTAAAAATACTGCTATTTTTCTATAACAATTCAATATTTTTGTTTTGTCTAGTCCTCCTGCATATTTTGTTATATCTTCTTCATAATCTAATAATATTTGTTGTTGCATTTTTAGTATTCCACTAAAATTTTTATTTTCAATAAATTTACTTACTATTGCTGGCATTCCTCCAACAATCATGTATTCTTTAAAATTAGACATCATAACATCATATTGTAACTGACTTAGTGGTTTTAGTTCTAACATATTTTGATATAAATCATTAATTTGTTCATCACTATATCCTTTAGCCCAAAGAAATTCTTCAAAATCTAAAGATCTCATGATATAATCTTCTTTATTTCCTACACTATTTGATTCAATTTCTTTATAGTTTATTCCCATTAAAGATCCTGAACAAATAACATCATATCTTCCATCTTCTTTAAACGCTTTTAGCGAAGTCGCTGTGCTTACACAATCTTGCATTTCGTCAAAAAAGATTAAGGTATTATTTTCAATTAAATCTAATTCTGGCATTTTTAATGTTATATTTTTTATGATATTATCAACTTCAAAACCTTCTTCAAATATTGTTTTAAATTGTGGTTGAAGAGCAAAGTTTATTTCAATAAATACTTTATAATTATTAATTCCAAAATTTCTTATAGCATTTGTTTTTCCTATCTGTCTAGCTCCTTTTATTATTAATGGCAATCTATTAGGACTATTTTTCCATTCGATAAGGTAATTATCAATTTTTCTTTTTAATCTTTCCATAATTTATCTACCTCCGAATTATATTTTATCACATTTTTAGAAAAAATTCAATACACTTTTATCACATTTTCAGAAAAGAAATTGATTTATTTTTCACAAATTTAGATATTTTATTATATTATTTCATAAAAACGTGAAATAGAAACAATAGTATTTCCCCAAAACGTGATAATATTGTTAAAATTATCTCCAAAAAACGTGAAATCTTTCTAAAAATCAGGTGCAAAAAACGTGAAACTATTTTTAAAAGCAGATATAAAAAACGTGAAACCATTTTTAAAATTAGGTATAAAAAATGTGAAATTAGTTTGACTTTCTAATTAAATT
>CANRFX010000061.1 GCA_947629995.1 uncultured Clostridia bacterium
AAAACTTTCTTATTAGTTTCTGACTCATATTTATTTGCCATTTCTTCTTCTACTTTTTCTATTTTTCCAGTTTTATTATTAATTAATAACCATTTAGAAGTAGCAATAACACATAAATTATTTTGTTCATCATAGATTTCAAAATCTCTATAAGCATAATATTTTATGATTTTTCTTGACCATGTGTGTATTTCAAGAGTTTGTCCATATTCTGGTCTTTTTATTACCTCTAGCTTCCAATCTAATAAAATCCAACTTACTCCTGTTTTTTCAGAAGTATTAATACCATATCCAACACTATCTGAATGATATGCTGCTATATTTTCTAAATATTCTAATATTGCTTTATTACTTATTTTATTTCCTTTCCATACATCTTTTAATCCAATTTTAAAATTTTCTTTGTATATCATAATTATTATTCCCCTTTTTTAAAATTTTATAAAGTTGCCAATATAATATTTGGCAACTTTTTGAAGTTCTTTATTTAATAACCTGGTTTTTTTAATAATTTAAACATATTTTTCTTATATTCTTCTACTCCTGGTTGATTAAATGGGTTTACACCTAATAACATTCCTGACATAGCACATGCTTTTTCGAAGAAGTAAATTAATTCTCCTAAATTTTTTTCATCTAATTTGTTCATTTTTAACAAAATATTTGGAACTCCTCCTGTAAGATGAGCTTTTACAGTTCCTTGCATTGCTTTTTTATTTACATAGTCTAATCCTTTTCCTGCTAAATAATTTAATCCATCTAAATCGTCATCATCTGGATTAATTTTAATGTCAGTATTTGGATTTTCTATTGCTATTACTGTTTCAAATAAATTTCTTCTTCCATCTTGTATATATTGTCCCATAGAATGTAAATCTGTTGTAAAATCCACTCCTGCTGGAAAAATTCCTTTTTTATTTTTCCCTTCACTTTCTCCAAATAGTTGCTTCCACCATTCTGTAAAATAGTGCATTTTAGGTTCATAATTTACTAATATTTCTATTTTTTTACGTGCTCTATATAAAATATTTCTTGCTACTGCATATTGATAACATTCATTATATTTTAAATTTGGATCTGCAAATCTTTCTTGCCCGATTCTAGCTCCTTCCATTAATTTATCTATATCAATTCCTGCTACTGCTATTGGAAGTAACCCTACTGCAGTTAGAACAGAATATCTTCCACCAATATTATCTGGTACTACAAATGTTTCATATCCTTCGTTTTGTGCTAATGTTTTTAATGCTCCTTTTTCTTTGTCTGTTGTAGCATAAATTCTACTTCTTGCTTCATCTATTCCATATTTATTTTCTAATATTTCTCTAAAAATTCTGAATCCAATTGCTGGTTCTGTCGTAGTTCCAGATTTTGATATTACATTAATTGAAAAATCTTTATTTCCAATATAATCAATTAATTCATTTATATAATTAGGACTTAAGTTGTTTCCTACATATAGAATTTGTGGATATTTTCTTTGTTCATTTGGAAGTAAATTGTAAAATGAACTTGTTAATGCTTCAATTACTGCTCTTGCACCTAAATAAGAGCCTCCGAATTCCTATTACAATTAGAATATCTGATTCTTTTTTTATTTTTTGAGCAGCTTTTTTTATTCTGTTGAATTCTTTCTTATCATAATTAGTTGGAAGTCCTAACCATCCTACAAAATCATCTTCTTTGTCTTCTCTTGAGTGTAAATTATTATGTATTTCTTCTACTTGTTTTTTGTATTTTAAAATACTTGCTTGTGGAATTTTACTATTTGTTAAATTTAGTTTAATTTCTGACATACTTAACTAACCTCTTTTCTTTCGAATTCTACAAACTTATTATATATAAATGTAGTATAAATTTCAAGATTTATTTTTAATTTTAAAAAAAATTGTCAAAAAGCTCCGTCCCTGATGACAATTTTGACAATTTTTAAAATTAAATTACTTCGTTTATTACTTTTGCTAAGTATTTCATACTTGTTAAACATTGCTCTAAAGTATTTCCAGTTGCTCCTACTTCTATAATACTCGCACATTTAGCTACATGCTGATTATATCTTGATTTGGTTAGCATTATTGGTTTGAATAAACCTGGATAAAGTTCTTCTGCCTTTTGTTGAATCTTAATTGCAAATTTTAAATTTTGATTCCAATTAGGATGCCATAATCCACTATTATCTGTTCCGAATTACAAACATAATTTGTGCTGCTACATCATTTTCTCCTATTTTTACAATTGGAGCATAGTCACTTCTACTTCCTATAGCATCTCTATGTAAATCTATAACTATATCACTTGGTGTTGTTTTTTCTAAATTTTCTACAGCTGTTAAAGAATGTGCATATGATCCATTATAAGACGGATAATCATGATATGATGTGTCATGTACTACATTGAAATTATATTCTTTTAATTTGTTTTCTAATTCTGTTCCAACTTTTACTACAGTATAGTTTAAATCTGTTGTTCTAAAATTTCCTGTTGGTGTATATGGATAAGCATCACTTGGAGTATAACTTTCACATGTATGTGTATGGAACAATATAACATTTCGGTTTTCAGTTGTAACATCTGGTGTTAACATTTCTTCAGTTAATTGATATTCAGTTTCATTTTTTATTTTAATATTTTGATATTGACTATTAAAACTTTCTTTTAATGGATTGTTTGTTATTACTTGTGTACTTAGTCCTCCTTCTGGTAACTGTGTAGCTGTTTGCTCTTCCAGCTGTTTTTCTTTTTCAGTTTTTTCTTCACCTACTGTTTTTTCGTCTTTCGCATTTTCTTTATTTTCTTCTATGGTTCTAATTGAGCTGATTTGAGTTTTTAAAATTCCTTGCCAGACACTTTCTTTTTCTATTTTATTAATTTGTTCTTGGATATTATCTGTTTCTTTATTTTCTATTCCTACAGTTGGAACTGTTGTTTCTAAACATTCTACCATATTATTTTGAAAAAAAGATTTTTCTATTTTTTTTGAGCTGTCTACAATATTAGAAAAATAATTGCTTCCTATTACAACAACTACAACCGTTATTATCATGCCTATTAAATATTTTTTTATATCTTTCATTTTTATTACAGTTACATTAAACATTTTTTTCTCCTTGTCCACAAAACTATCCTATAACTATTTATATTCATTTATTATAGATAATATTACATTTTTAGGCACAAAAAAAGAAAGCCTTTTAAAAGCTTTCTTACTTAATCTTTTATTATACTTTTTTCCAGAACCAATCTAAGCTGTTATCAATACTTTTCTTTCCAGTTGCTTTTGCTTCTATATCGTCAACCCATAAATAAGCAAAGAAACTAATTAGAACAAATATGAAGTCTATTGCTATACATCTAGATAAAGTTGATATCATATATCTATATTCTTCTGATAAAGTAGCAATTTGTGCTACATGCATAATTAGAATAATTAGATATGCAAATAAAACAATAGCATTAATATAACTTTTTTTAATTTCTTGTGCTAAAAAAATTAATAATACAGTTGCAGCTAACATTAATATTAACGTTAAAGCATTTGATATATCAAAAATAAACATCTTAACTCCCTCCATTTTCTTTTGTTTATAATACTACCTATATAGTAACACTATTTTTATTTTTTATCAATTGTTTTTTATTACATTTTTATAACATTTATGTTACAAAATATTTACAATAACTTTTTTTCTATTAATTTTGCGATTTCATTTGCTTTTTTTGTAATATATTCTTGATTTTCTCCTTCTATCATAACTCTTACTAAAGGTTCTGTTCCAGAAGGTCTAATTAAAATTCTTCCGTTTTCTGCAAATTCTTCATTTAGTTTTGAAATTGCTTGTTTTATTTCTTTATCTTTTTCATAATCATATTTTTTTTCTGAATTTACTTTTGCATTTACTAATACTTGTGGATATATTTTTATTATATTTCCAAGTTCTGATGCTTTTTTATTAGTTTCAAATATTGTATTAATTAACATTAAAGAAGTAAGAATCCCATCTCCTGTTGGATTATAATCTAATAAAATAACATGACCAGATTGTTCTCCTCCAAGATTAAACCCTTGTTTTAACATTTCTTCTAAAACGTATCTGTCTCCTACTTTTGTTTGAACTAAGTTTAATCCATTTTCTTTTACATATTTGTTTAACCCTAAGTTACTCATAACAGTTGCAACTATTGTATCTTTTTTTAATTTTCCCTTTTCTTTTAGATTGCTTGCTATAATTGCCATTAATTTATCTCCATCGATTTCATTACCTTTTTCATCTATTGCTAAGCATCTGTCACCATCACCATCATATGCAACTCCTAAATTTAATTTGTTTTCTAATACAAATTTTTTTAAACCCTCTAAATGAGTAGATCCACAGTTTTCATTTATGTTTATTCCATTTGGATTATTATTTATAATTTTATAATTAATGCCTAGAGTTTTGAATACTTTTTCTGCTACATATGAAGTTGCACCATTTGCAGTATCTAAACCTACAATAAAATCATCTTTTTTATTATTTTTAATTGTTTCATAAAATTTGTTTTTAAAAAAATCCACATATTCATCAATTAAATCTAAAGAATATTCTGAAATACCGATTTTATCATTTACAGCTGTTAATTCATTTAATTTTCCTGAATCCATAACTTCTTCAATTTCTTCTTCTAAAGCATCTGGTATTTTCATTCCTTTATTACTGAAATATTTAATTCCATTAAATTCATATGTATTATGTGATGCAGAAATAACAACACTAGCATCTGCATTTAATTTTCTTGTTAAATATGCTACTGCTGGTGTTGGTATAACACCTAATAATTTTACATTTGCTCCATAACTTAAGAAACCTGCTACCATTGCACTCTCAATTAAAGTTCCTGATATACGAGTATCTCTCCCTATTAAAATTGTAGGTTTATGGTTTGCATGTTTTGACAATACATAAGCACCTGCTTTTGCTACTTTATATACTAATTCAGGTGACAATTCTGTATTTGCAATTCTCCTAATCCCATCTGTTCCAAAATATTTTCTCATTTAGACCTTACCTCTTTCCTATCTTTTTAATTTTAATATTAGTTTTTCTTTCCATGTTAATTCTATATTATTCGGTTTTTTTATTGGTATTCTTTTATTTTGTAAAACAAGGCTAGGATTAATTGTAGTTAATTTTTCTAATTCTTCATTTCCTATTATTTCCTCTATTTTTTCTAATATAGTTGGTATTTTAGGATAAATAGTATTTGATCTATGGACATCACTTCCTAAAAAATGTATCATATTATTTTCTAATAATTTCTTCACTATTATTTTTGCTTTTTCTCCATAATATCCATCTATACTAGCATAATTTGCCTGCATTAATACACCTAAATCTATTAAATCATAAATCAATTCTAAATCTTTCTGAACAAAAGAATATCTTTCTGGATGTGCTAAAATAGGAACTAATTTATATTGCATCATTTCATATACAATATCATATAGGTTCATAGGTTCTATATTTAATGGCATCTCAAAAAGTATATAACTTGTATTATTAATTGTAGAAGCTTTTTTTTCTTCTAATAATTTAATTATATTTTCAGATAAATAAATTTCATTTCCTAAATATAAATCTATATTAATATTGTATTGACTTAGCTTTTGATTAATTGCTTGTAATAATATTTCTCTTTCTGGTATTGCTGTTTCGTAGTATCCTTCCATATAATGAGAAGTGCTAATAATTGATTTAAACCCAACTTTTTGTGCTTCTTTTAATAACTTCATTGTTTCATCAATATCTCTTGCACCATCATCTACACTAGGTATTATATGTGAATGTAGGTCAATCATTTTTTTACTTCCTCTCCATAATAATTTCTAATTTAGTATTTTCATTACATTTTATCTGGCATTTCCATTCCTAATAATTTCGCACCTGTCTTTAAAACTTTTCCTACCATGTATGTTAGATAAATTCTAGCATCTTGCAATTGTTTATTTTCATTTATAATTTTATTTTCATTATAAAAATTACTATATGCCTTTGCTAAATCAATTAAATATCTTGCAAGTATTGATGGTTCGTCTTTTTCAGTTACTTGTATTAAAATATTTTCAAAATCATAAATATATTTTAAAATATTTTGCGAAAATTCATCAAGTAAATTATCTACATTTATTTCTTCTTTTTTGGGCATATATCCTGCTTTTTCTAATACACTTTTTGTACGAACATAAGTATATTGTATATATGGTCCGAGTTTCTCCTTGGAAGTTTAGTACATTGTCCCAATCAAATACTTGATCTTTGATAATTGTATTTGATAAGTTATGAAAAACAATTGCTCCAATTCCAATTTTTTTAGCATCTTCTTCTTGATTTTCCATATTATTTGGATTTTTTTCTTTTATAATTTTCTCTACTCTTGTAATTGATTCTAAAAGTAAGTCTTCAACTTTTATAACATTTCCTTCTCTTGTAGACATTTTCCCAGTTGGAAGTCTTGTCATTCCATATTGTACATGCTTTAATCCTTGTTTACATTTTTCTGGTATGTCTAAATATTTTGCTACTTCAAATAATTGTTTAAAATGTAATGCTTGTTCATAAGCAACTACATATAAACATTTATCAAAGTCGTATTTTTGCGCTCTATAACGAATTGCTGCTAAATCTCTTGTTACATATATACTAGAACCATTTGATTTTTTTATAATACATACACCCAAATTTTTATCTTCTAAGTCTACAATTTGAGCACCTTCTGATTCTTTTAATACATTTGCTTGTTCTAGTAATTCATATATTTTGTCCATTTTGTCTATATAAAATGCTTCTCCAATTACTTCATCAAATTTAATTCCGA
>CANRFX010000062.1 GCA_947629995.1 uncultured Clostridia bacterium
TGTAGTTGACTATGAAGCATTAAATACAGAATTTGCTAATTCCTATGGAATACAATCTAGTGGATTCTTTTATGATTCTGTGCATTTGTCCAAAAAATATATAAAGGATCATTTATTAACAAATAGACCTATTCTTGTCTGTGTTTGGAATAATCCCAGTGAAAATCGTTGGACAACTACTTCTCATTATTTAGTATTACTTGCTTCTGATGATGACAATATGGTATATATTTCTAATCCAAATCGGCGGAGAAAATGATAGTAAAAGTTCTGGTTGGTATGAATATGATGAGATTATTCCTTATATTGCTAAAGCATTATTTATTGAGAGTTATAAGTAAGTTTATGTGAGTTCTTTTAAATAGACCTTCTTTTAATTTTAATTTATATAAAAGGCAAATAATTTTCAAACCATTTGCCTTATATTTACTATTTTTTTAATTGTAATCCATCCTTAAAAGCCTCTCCAACTCTTTCAGTAATTTTGTAATATCCATGTGTATATGGATCAAACGCTATTGCATTTACTTTTAAAATATCTATTTTATCTCCATTCATTACACTTTCATCAGCAGTTACATTAATCACCTTCCCAATAACTCCTGCTCCATACTCATCATCTTGATATTCTATAAATTCACATTCAAGACAAATCGGAAATTCGTTTATAATTGGTGCATCTACATTTTCTGATTTTGTTACTGATAGTCCAGTATTTTCAAATTTATTTGGTGTATTATTTCCTGATACTACTCCAAAATAATCTGCTTCTACAACATGCTTACTATCTGCAATACTTACTGTAAATGCTTTTCTTTCTTTAATATTTTTTACAGTTTTGTGAGTTTCTGTTAAATTTAATATAACTTGATTTCTAGATAGCATAGTTCCCCAAGCTGCATTCATTACATCAACACTTCCATCTTCATTGTATGTTGCAACCATCAATACTGGCATTGGAAATATTGCCTCTGTCGTTTCAATATTCTTTCTCATTATAAAATTCCTCCTTTAAATTTTTTACTTATGATTAAATATCTTTAATTAAATCATTATATATTTTATTTATGTCAGTTTCATCTTTACATTTATTTTCTAATTAATCAATATTTATCAATTCATATTTAGTCGTTCCAAGCCCAATTTCTTCTGCATAAGGCAATATATGTCTTCCAACTTGGCGTTCAACTCTTTCTCGTAATAGTTTTGCTCCTTCATCTTTTGAAGCCCAAACCATATCAATAAATGCTTGGTCATTTGCTACTGGATCTAAAGATGCTACTATTCCTAAATCCTCCATTACAGGATCTGTTTGATGTGCATCACAATCGCAATCAACTGATAAGAAATTCATTACTGTTATATAAACTATTTTTTTATTATTTGCCTCAAAATAATCTGAAACTGCTTTTGCTGCTTCTGCCATTGCTTCAATAAAATCTTCTTGTTTTGGTAGTTTTTCCCATAATTCATCTGGATTTTCTGTTGCTCCTGCTGTATGAATATATGCTTTACCATTTCTTGATGCAACACCTATCGATTGATTTTTTAAGTTTGCTCCAAATCCACCCATAGCATGACCTTTACCATGTGCTAAATTTACCATTGAATCATACCTATCTAAATGTGTTCCAACTAAATCATATTTTAAATGTTTGCCATTGTTTACCGGTATTTTCATCTCACCATCTGCATCCATAATGTCTACATCAGCATAAGATGTAAATCCATGTTTTTCAGCTACTTTTATATGATCTTCTGCTGTATTTCTTGCACCTGAATACGCTGTGTTACATTCAATAATTGTTCCATTTAATTTTTTTACTAATGGTCCTATCAAATTTGCTTTTAAATATCCTCTTGCCCCATCTTCTCCTGTTGAAACTTTTACTCCAATTTTTCCTTTTAAGCTGGCTCCAAGAGCTTCATATATTTTAATTAAATTTTCAGGAGTTATCTCCTTTGCATAATAAACCTTTGCTTTTTCCATAAATATCAACCTTTCTTTAAAATTTATTTATAATTTTATAACTTATAATTATCTTCTTCATATTTTTGTCTTTTTTGTTTTCTTAATTGTTTTTTCTTGTCTAACCTATTTTTGTATAAAGAAATCAAGACAATAATTAAAATTAAAGCAACTAATGTTATTGGATTTTTCAAAATTTCTGTAACTAACCCAAATTTATTAATCTTAAATTGATATTTTCCTTCTATTTTATCATAAGTTGTCATTTCTTTATCTGCAGTATTATTATTATCTCCTTTTGTTTTGTATTTTGTTTGTCCATCTTCTTCTATTATGTCTATTACTCTATGTGTAACAATCACGCCATCTTCATCAAAAGAAATTATGTCTTTTTCATTAATTTCTTCTTTTGGAACTTCCTTTACAAAAATAGCATCTCCTATATTAATTGTTGGCTCCATACTACCAGATACTATAATAAAATTTTTATATCCAAAAAAATCTGGCGTTTTATTCGGATTTATAAATGATTTTATTATTAGTGAAAAATTAAATATAATGATTGGAATTAGTATTATATAAATTATAATACTAATTACTTTACCAATCAAATGCATTTTATGATATTCTTTTTGTACTTTATCTATTTTATACATTTTTTCTCCTTCGTAAGATTTTTACTCTGTCCTTAAAGCTTCTACTGGATCTTTTTTACTTGCCATTCTCGCTGGTATCAATCCTGCAATTATAGTTAATAACATACTAATTACTACAAGTATAACACCTGCAAGTGGTGGCACCATTGTTGTAACTGTTACCCCAGCTAGACTACGAATAACTCCATTTATTGGAATAGTTAATAATACTGTAATTCCAATTCCTAATAATCCTGCAATTAGTCCTACAATAAATGTTTCTGCATTAAATACTCTTGAAATATCTTTTTTAGATGCACCTATTGCTCTTAAAATACCAATTTCCTTTGTTCTTTCTAATACAGATATATAAGTAATTATACCTATCATTATAGATGAAACAATTAAAGATATGGCAACAAAGGCAATTAATACATAGCTAATAGTATCAATAATTTGACTTACTGATTTCATCATAAGACCTACAATATCTGTGTAGTTTATAACATTTTCTTCTTTTCCTTCATCTTTTTGCTTTTGATTATATTGTTCAATTGCATCTGCAATCTTATCTTTTGCTTCAAAGTCTTTAGGATAAATATTAATCTCAGTTGGTTTGTCTAAATCGATTCCACTTAATGTTTTCATATTTTTTTCGAAACTTGCATTTTTATTTTCTGCATAAGCTTCCATCATTTGAGCAATTTGTTCATTACTTAGTCTACTCATTGCCATTTTTTGTTCAGTAGATAAAGAATTATAATCAAAGTTTGTATTTTCATCTTCTGTTGGGAATTTTAATCCTGAAAATACATTTACTTCTTGATTTTCTTTTTGCTCTTTTACAATCTCTGATTCATTTGATTTATTTATAACATATTCTTTTAAATCTTTTGTATATCCTACTCCGCTAGTCACTGAAGTCCCTACTATACTTTCTTCATTTTGTTTAATTATTCCTACCACTTTAATACTTTCTGCATCTGCAATTTTTTGTTTCATGTAGTCTTCATCTTCACTTTTATCTAGCCATATACCATTTTCTTTTTTATAATAATCTGAATTTAAAATTAGTTTAAAAGATAGGTCTAATAACTCATCATAAGAATAACTTGTTTCTTCTTCAGTTTCTTCTAACTTTTCTCCCTTTTCTACTGCTTTCCATTTTGTTTCTAATTCTTTTTGATCTTTTAACCCTAATGAATATAAAGTATAATCATCAATTCTTCCGTCTTCTTTTAAAATTAAAACTACTTCATTATAATTACTTGGCCATTTTCCTTTAACTAAATCATATTGTTGTTTTAATAAATCTTGATTATCTAACATTTCAATAAATATATCTGTATTTGTCATGTTAGAACTTCCAAACATTGATGCTACAGAAGAATTTTGCCCTGCTTCTAGCATTTCTCCCATTCCAAAGGCATTCATTACAGTACTTGGGTTTACCCTAACAATTCCTTCTGTTGTATTTTCTTTATATAAATTAATTTTTAAATTATAATCATAAGCTATACTGTTACTATTTTCTACTATTTCATTGTTTTCTTCTTCTAAATATTTTTTAAGTTCTGCTAGATTATTACTTTGTTTTTTATTAGAAAGTGTATTTATCATAAAGTTTCTTCTTCAACTCTATCTATATAATTTTGTACGCCTGTAGAAATTGCTAAAATAAGTGCTATTCCTATAATTCCAATACTTCCTGCAAAAGATGTTAATATTGTTCTTCCTTTTTTAGTCATTAAATTATTCAAGCTTAATCTTAATGCTGTAAAAAATTTCATGGATGTTCTACCTAATTTTGCTTTATTTTCTTCTTGCTTTTTGTCTTCATCTGTGAATGGTTTTGAATCATCTGTAATTAAACCATCTAATATTTTAACAATTCTAGTTGAATATTTTTCAGCTAAATCAGGATTATGTGTAACCATAATTATTAATTTATCTTTTGAAATTTCTTTTAGTATTTCCATGATTTGTACACTTGTTTTTGTATCTAATGCACCTGTTGGTTCATCTGCTAAAATAATATCTGGATTATTTACTAATGCTCTTGCTATTGCAACTCTTTGCATTTGTCCACCAGATAATTGATTTGGTTTTTTATTTATTTGTTCTTTTAATCCTACATCTTCTAAGGCTTTTATTGCTCTTTTTCTTCTTTCTTTTTTAGATACTCCAGAAATTGTTAAAGCAAGTTCTACATTTGATAAAACAGTCTGATGCGGTATTAAATTATAACTTTGAAATACAAAACCAATTGAATAATTTCTATAAGCATCCCAATCTTTATCTTTGAATTTCTTTGTGGATTTTCCGTTTATAATCAAGTCTCCTTTAGTATACCTATCTAAGCCTCCTATTATGTTTAATAAGGTAGTTTTTCCACATCCGCTTTGACCTAATATTGAAACAAATTCACTTTTTCTAAATTCAATATTAATTCCTTTTAGTGCTTGCACAACGGAATCGCCTGAAATATAATCTTTTGTAATATTTTCTAATTTTAGCACCTTTTACTTACCTCCTTAAAGAAAATGAAAAATAAAGATTTGGCAATATGCCAAAACCTTATTTTTTAAATAGTTTATTAAATAATCCTTTATCTTTATCAGATTTATTTGTTGCTTTAGCATGTTTTGCAACTTTTGTAGATTTTGAATTTTTTATTTTTGTATGCTTTGTAGTTTTTGATGACTTTTTATTTGCTTGTTTTCTACTATTTTTTATAATGTTATCTATATCATCATTATTAATTTCTTCATTTGTTTCTTCGTCTTTTTCTTCTAAATTATCCTCGTCATTATATTCTTCGGCATCATCGTCGTTTTCATATTCTTCATTCTCATCGTTATATTCATCATCATTATCTTCTTCATCATCATATTCTTCATAATCTTCTTCGTCGTCATCATCGTTATCTTCATACTCATCATCATATTCATCTTCGTCATCTTCTTCGTCTTCGTATTCTTCATCGTCTTCTTCATCATATTCTTTTTCGTCATGTTCTTCATCTACATCGATATCATATTTAACATTTACGTCTTCATATTTATTACTATCAATTTCGCTTTCATATATGTCATCAATATCTTCAATTTTATACTCAGATAAATCTTTTCCAAACTTATTAGATATTTCTTCTTGAAATACAGTATAAATATTTTTAATTCCTTCTATTCTCCAATAATTAGAATTGATTAAAGTACCTGTTTTTAGGTTAACATTGTTTGCTTCTTCTTCAAAATTCTTTTCTTTGTCCTCAATACTTTTTAAATAATTTTTATTATATAATTCTTTATATGCTTTTTGGCTTGCCTTATTTCCAATTTCTTTTAAAAGGAGTTCATATAAATTTTTTATTTGGATCATATCTAATTCAAAATTATTGCAAGCATCTTCCATAACTTTTTTATGTGCCTTTGCGCTACTTATTGCTGTCATTCTTTCATAATCTAAAAATCCAAAAATATATTCTTTTTGTGCTTTTAAAAATGCTAATTTTACACTTGTTTCTTTTAATACTTTTTTATATTTTTCTAATTTTATTGTTTCATTATCTGGTTCTGCTAAAAGCTTTTTCATTTTGTCAAAAATTAAGACATAACACTCTGCTTCTTTTTCAGCAATGTCAATTCTATTATTTGCTGCTTTTCTTAAAACATCTTGATTAAATGGAACTCTCTCATTTTTTCCATTTTTTATCATAATTTCTAATGCCTCTTGTTTTACTTGATCTTTTTCTGATGCTATAAAATCTTTTAAGTTTATCACGTCTTGTATATCTATCTCATTGAATTCTGCATGGATTTCCTCTCTATATTTTACAATTCTTGCTTCACTTAGTCTTCTTTCTTTATCACATTTATTTCTATCTTTTTGTCTTTGAGAAAAGTCTTGCAAGTTTTGAATGAACTCTTCACGTGATTTTATTATTTCTTTATTATTTTTTTCTAAAATATCTTCAATTTTTTTACATTTATTGTCTAATATTTTATAATCTTCACCTAATTCACCAAATAATTGAATTCTATC
>CANRFX010000063.1 GCA_947629995.1 uncultured Clostridia bacterium
TATATGCTGCTGTAAATGGTACGCCTGCTGCTGATGCTGGGTACACATCTACACCATGGTCTGTATAATATGGTGCTAATCCTGCTTTTTCAATTTCTTCAATTGATGCTCCATCTGTTAATTGGTGTACTATTGTTCCTACCATTTCCAAGTGTGCTAATTCTTCTGTACCAATATCATTTAATATTGCTTTAGATGTTTGATCTGGCATACCAAATCTTTGAGATAAATATCTTAAAGAAGCTGCAAGTTCTCCATCTGGTCCACCATATTGTGATATAATTACTTTAGCTAAACGTGGATCTGTACATTTAATATTAATTGGATATTGCAATGTTTTATTATAAGTCCACATTAGAAGTTCCCCCTTTCCCATGGCCATGGCTCTTCTAACCATCTCCACTTATTACAAGGGTAATTAATGGTAAGAGGTCCATATACTTTTTGATATTTTTCTTTCAATTCTTTTACTTCTTTACAGTATTTTCTATGCAAACAAAGTGCTCTTTGGTCTTCTGGATGAGTGTCTAAATACAATGCCAATTCATTAATAGCAAAATCATAAGCTCTTATTTGATCTATCATTTCTCTTCTTTCACAACAGTCTACTTTTCTTTCTTCTTGAGGACAACATTCATTATTATTATTTGATATCATATTTACTTCATCTAAATCATTTCCACATCCACAGCCACAATTTCTATTTTCTTCTACTGACATTTATTACACCCCTTTCCAATTTTATTTGTTCTTTTAAGGTATTCAATTTCTTCCATAGATTGCCCAGGAACATATGGGCTAACTAATTCTGGGAAAATTGTACCCATTTTTAAACCAACTGCTGGCTTAAAAGTTCTTTCCATATATTGATATGGGACATAACTTTGTGCAAGCATTGGGTCCTCTGGAAAAACACTTTGTTCTTCATCGAATCCACAGCCACAACTATCTGTGTAGTCTTCATAAGAAACTACATTACTACATTGTTGTTCCAATATGTCATTTTGACATTCGCATGAATTTTCATTATTATAACTATTGTTCATACAAGAACATCTTCTTCTAAACATGTCATTTCCTCCTTTTAGTACATAATATGACTTGAAAATTAAAAATGATACAAAAAAAGACCTTTTTTAAGGTCTTTTGATTTGTTATAGTAAAACCAACAAAATGTTACTATATTTTTGTATATAGTAACATTTATTGTTTAATTATGCATTTTCAGTTTCTTTTTTAGCAACAATTTCTTTTCCATCATAGTATCCACAGTTTTTACAAACTCTATGTGGCATAATTGGCTCATGGCAATGTGGACAACTTGAAAATGTTGGATTTTCTTTTTTCCATGTTGATCTTTTTGCATGTGTTCTTGCTTTTGACCATCTTCTTTTTGGTTGTGCCATATCAATTCCCTCCTCATTTTCAAATATAAATGTATCTATAAAATTATACTAGTTTTTACCTGTTTTGTCAATAGTTGTTTCACAATATTCTTTATATAGTTTTTTCATATTATTTTTTGTTAAAGTTTGATTAATTCCTTTTTCTGCAACTTCTAAAAATACTGCTGTTATAAGTTTTTCTATTTTAGGATTCATCTCTAACCTATTTTTCTCTCTTTCCCAATAAGATAATTCATACTCTTTTGTCCAATTCTTACCTTGATAACTTATTCCTGCTGCTAATTTATCACAAATCATTTCAATAGCATATTTATATGGAATAATTGGCGTTGGATTTGGTGCCATATGATCTACCCAATATTCAGTATGATGTTTATTTCTTCCCTTGTGATGTAACCATGCAAGTGAATATCCTTTTTCTTTCTTTTCTTCTGTTATAGGTGAATGATCTCCTACATAATATTTTATTCCTTCTTTAAATTCAGTTATAGAATATTTAGATAAATCATGAACTAATCCTCTCCATGGTAAACCCACTTTGCAACATAGTTTAAAAACAATCCATTTATGATAAGTAATTAA
Source organism: uncultured Clostridia bacterium (assembly GCA_947629995.1). Lineage (GTDB taxonomy): Bacteria > Bacillota > Clostridia > TANB77 > CAG-508 > CAG-269. Next base: position 1,989 of record CANRFX010000063.1, read on the forward strand.
TTTAAAGTGTTTTATTGCATTTTTTTAATACATATATACTTCTCCTTTGCTTTTTAGTCTACTACAATCTATTTATAAAATCAAGAAAAAGCTATTAATATTGTTTCTTTTTTTTATTTTTAGCATATACTATAAAAAATAAAAATGGAGGTTTACTTATGTGTGGAATTGTTGGTTTTACTACTTTTAAAAATAAAACTAATCAATATAAAGAAATTTTATTTGATATGACAAATGCATTATCTAGAAGAGGTCCTGATGAAAAAGATTACTATTTTTCTGAGAATATAGCTTTACGGTCATAGAAGATTAATTATAATTGATCCTGAAAATGGAAAACAACCTATGAGTGCCGAACACTCAAACAATAGATATACTTTAATTTATAATGGTCAACTATATAATGCAAATGATATTAGAAAAGAATTAATAGAAGATTATAATTATACATTTCAAGGTTACAGTGATACGGAAGTTGTTTTAAAAGCCTATATTCAATGGGGTTCTAAAATTATATCAAAATTCAATGGCATTTTTAGTTTTGCAATTTGGGATGAAAATAAAAATGAATTATTTTTAGCAAGAGATCATTTTGGTATTAAGCCTTTATATTATACTATTATAGATAATGATATAATTTTTGCTTCTGAAATAAAAGCAATTTTAAAATATCCTAAAGTTAAATTAGAATTAGATAGCCAAGGAATTTCTGAATTATTTGGAATTGGTCCTGCTCATACCCCTGGAACAACTATCTTCAAAAATATTTATGAAATAAAGCCAGCACATTTTGCAATATTTAATAAATATGGTTTGCATATTACAAAATACTGGGAATTAAAAAGCAAAGAGCATACTGACAATTTTGAAGAAACATGTAATAAAGTAAAGCAATTATTAAAAGATGCTATAGATAGACAATTAATATCTGATGTTCCTTTATGTTGTTTGCTTTCAGGAGGATTAGATTCTAGTATTATAACTGCTTTTGCAAGTCGCTACTATGAAGAAAATGATCTTTCCCCTTTAGATACTTATTCTATAGATTATGTTGATAATGATAAAAATTTTGTAAAAAGTGATTTTCAACCTAATTCTGATAAACATTATATTGATATAATGAAAAATACTTTTCATACAAATCATCACGAAATTGTAATTGATACACCTGAACTTGCAAAAGCACTTGAAGATGCAATGATTGCAAGAGACTTTCCTGGTATGGCAGATGTAGACTCTTCCCTATTGTTATTTTGTAAATATGTAAAAAAAGGTGCTACAGTTGCTTTATCTGGTGAATGTGCCGATGAAATTTTTGGTGGATATCCATGGTTCTTTCGTGAAGATGCTTTAAATAGTAATACTTTTCCTTGGTCAATTGCCTTAACAGAACGTCAACAATTACTAAATCCTGACATTTCTTCTAAAGTTAATTTAAAAGAATACATTGATTTTAGATACCATGAATCCTTGGAAAATGTTGAAATTTTGAGTACTGATAGTTCCGAAACAGCAGAAAAAAGAAAAATTTCTTACTTAACTATGAATTGGTTTATGCAAACATTATTAGACAGGTCAGATAGGACTTCTATGTATAATGGACTAGAACTTCGTGTTCCATTTTGTGATTATCGATTAGTACAATACCTATGGAATATTCCTTGGGAATGGAAAGCATATAATGGTAGAGAAAAAGGTTTGCTTCGTTATATTTGTAAAGATTTATTACCAAAAGAAATTGTTGATAGAAAAAAATCACCTTATCCAAAAACTCATAATCCTACTTATTTAAAAACTGTAAAACAAATGTTAACTGATATTATGAAAAATAAAAATGCTCCTATTAATTATTTATTAAACAGAGATTACATTTTAGACATTCTTGAAACAGATGGCAATAGTTTTACTAGACCTTGGTTTCGGTCAATTGATGACAGGTCCTCAGCTTATGGCCTATCTTTGTCAAGTAAATATGTGGCTTGAGAGGTACCAACCTAAAATTGAAATATAATTTATTTTCTTTTAGTATACAAAATTCCAGCAATTTTTGCTAGAATTTTTGTTTTTCTTATTATTTTATAATATTAATATATATTTTTTATTTCAAATAAAATTGCTTATTCTTTCAATATATTCGAAATCTTCTATTTTAGAAATTGCAAAGCATTTCTTTCCTAAATCTTTTAGAGATGCTCCTATATGATATAAATTTTTGCTATCTATTACAATAAATCTATCATGAAATTTGTTTGTATACGCTAATTTTAATGTTGGATATTGCGTGCTAAATTTTTTAATGTCTAGTTTTCTTATATTACTATTTTGTGATGTTAATATTACCACTTCTACATCTTTATTTTTCTTTGCTAACATTTTTAGAATGCTATCATCTATGTAATTGTCTATAATTAAAATTTTGTTCTTAGCAGTTTTTATAATATCTATTATTAAACTATAGCTATCATAAATTTGTCCATCAAAAAATATTTTTTGTTTGAATTCTTCTTTTCTATCTTTTTGTAGTTCATCAAAAATTTTTTCAAATTTTTTTTCATGATTTGAGATTTTTCTATCTTGGTCTATTAACTTACATTCTATATTTGATAACCTATTAAATATTTGTCCATTAGATACTATAAATTTTCGCATTTCTATAAATGCTTTCATAATACTGATACTTGTTTTGACTGCTATTTCACTTTTCAATAGTGCTGAAAGCATTGCTATTCCTTGCTCTGTAAATACGTATGGCATATATCTTCTTCCACCATAATTTTGTTTTTCAAAACTTGAGGTGACAAATTGGCACCTCAAGTTTTGAAATTCCTCAATATTTAATTGAAAACAAAATTCTTCTGGAAACCTCTCAATATTTCTCTTTACAACACGGTTTACATATTTAGTCTCACAATTATATAACATTGCAACATCACTATCTAACATTACTTGTTTTCCTCTTATTGTATAAATTAAATTTTTAATGTTTTCAATATTATAATGTTCTATATTTAATTCATCATTTATTGCTATTATATTTTTTTCTTGTTCTATGATAATCACTCCTTTTGATAACATTTATTATAGAACTTTTGTTTTGTAATGTCAAGTGTTAATTAAAAATTTTTATATTGATTTATATGTATTTTTATTAAAATATAAAAAAATATTTCATAAAAATAATTTTTTTGTGCATACTAATATTATAAAATTTTAAAATGACAGGAGTGTTATATGGAAAATCAAAATTTAAATATCTTAGATGAAGTCAACAAAGGTGCAACAATGGGAATGGATGCAATTTCATATGTTTCAGAAAAAGTTTCAAATGATAATGATTTTAAAAACGTTTTAAATACAGAATATAACAAATACGAAAAAATTTCTCAAAGAGTAAATGACTTATATTCTCAATATACTGATAAAGAACCTCATGAAACAAATGCAATGAACAAAATGATGACATGGTATGGAATCCAAATGAAAACAATGACAGATGATACTACTTCTAAATTATCTGAATTATTAATGCAAGGAACAAACATGGGAATTATAGAAGGTAGACGTTTATTAAATCAAAATAATAATAATCATATTGATTCTGATGTAAAAAATATTTTAAATGATTTTGTTGTTATGCAAGAAGATAGTGTAGAAACATTAAAAAAATATCTATAAATAGATAAAAATCTTTCTAATATAATTAGGAAGATTTTTATTTTTAAAAATAATTTAATAAATTTTCATTTATTTACAAAATTTACTAGACATTTTTTATCATTTTGTGTTATGATATTTAAAGAAACAAAAGAATAAGCCAATTGTTTTGAATGGAGGTTTTATAATGAACACAAAAAAAATAATTTTTATATTAATGATTGTATTTTTCTTATTAAGTTTTAGTGTTGTATCTTTTGCAGTAGAATTAAATATGACAGATGATACTGATTTAACAATTAATACTGATCTTGTAACAAACAATACAAATATGGACACAAATACAACTACTAATAATGCAAATAATACTAATTCTGATGATTATAATACAACAAATGAATATGGTACACAATATATAGATAATTCATTAGATTTACCAGCCACAGTAAGTAATGTTGATTCAGTTTCTGATGATGGTCTACAGTTATCTGATATTTTAAATATATTATTAATTGTAATTGGAATTCTTTTAATTTTATTGTCTATTGCAATTTTAATTAGATTAAAAAAATAATTTAAATAAATTTTAAACTCTCATTTTTGAGAGTTTTTTTTTTGAAATTTTTACATGTATATTTTTTCTATTTTATTTTATACTATTAATAGATTTTAATTTTTATATTTA
>CANRFX010000064.1 GCA_947629995.1 uncultured Clostridia bacterium
TAATATATATTAGGTTTAAATATTAGATATATTAGTTTTAGCTGAGATTATTATTAGCTTTAAGATTAATAGCAGATGGTTATAAGTCCATCTGCTATTAAAATTTAATATTTATTGTCAAAATGCTCCGTCCCCAACGACAATCCAACGACAATTATATGTCTAAATTCTTTACATATTTTGCATTTGCTTGGATGAAGTCTCTTCTTGGCTCTACTTCGTCTCCCATTAGTAGTGTAAATATTTCGTCTGCTTTTATTGCATCTTCCATTGTTACTTTTACTAATATTCTTGTTTCTGGATTCATTGTTGTTTCCCATAATTGTTCTGGATTCATTTCTCCTAAACCTTTATATCTTTGAAGTCCTAATTGTTCTCTTGCTATTCCCTTTTCTTCTAATTCTTTGTAAGCTTTGTCTAAATCTTCGTCTGTATAACAGTATTTATCTTCCATTCCTTTTTTAGATAGTTTGTATAAGGGCGGTTGGGCTAAATAAACATTTCCATTTTCAATTAATGGTCTCATATAACGGAAGAAGAATGTTAATAAAAGTGTTCTGATATGTGCACCATCAACATCAGCATCTGCCATTATTATAACTTTCCCATATCTAATTTTTGTGATATCAAAGTCTCTTCCTATTCCTGCTCCAACTGCTAAAATAACAGGATTTAATTTGTCATTTCCATATATTTTGTCTGCTCTTGCTTTTTCTACATTTAACATTTTTCCCCATAAAGGTAATATTGCTTGGAATTTCCTATCTCTACCTTGTTTTGCACTTCCGTCCAGCAGAATCTCCCTCAACTATATATACTTCACATTCTTCTGGATTTTTGCTACTACAATCTGCTAATTTTCCGAGGTAAAGTAGATGTTTCTAAAGAACTCTTTTTTCTTGCTAATTCTCTTGCTTTTCTTGCTGCTTCCCTTGCTCTATATGCACTAATACATTTTTCTAATACTGCTTTTGCAACAGCTGGATTTTCTTCTAAAAATGTAGATAATGATTCATTTACCATACTTTGAACAATTCCTGTTACTTCACTATTTCCAAGTTTTGTTTTAGTTTGTCCTTCAAATTGTGGTTCCTTTACTTTAACAGAAACAACTGCTGTTATTCCTTCTCTAATATCTTCTCCCTGTAAGTTTTGGTCTTTTTCTTTTAAAATATTATGACTTCTTGCATAATCATTAAATACCTTTGTTAGAGACCTTTTAAATCCTTCTAAATGAGTTCCACCTTCGATTGTATTAATATTATTAACAAAAGTATAAATATTTTCAGAATAACTAGTTGTGTATTGAATAGCTATTTCTACAGGTGTATCTCCATCTTTTTCTATATAAATTGGTGATTTATGTAACTTTTCTTTGTTTTTATTTAAATATTCTACAAAAGATACAAGTCCACCTTCAAAACAAAATTCTGCTTTTTTAGGTATTTCCTCTCTTTGATCTTCAATTGTTATTTTTAAACCTTTTGTTAAAAATGCAATTTCTCTAAATCTTGTTTCTAAAACACTATATTCATAATCTAAACTTTCAAAAATAGTATCATCTGCAAGAAATCTAACTTTAGTTCCAGTTCCTTCTGCTTCTCCAATTACTTCTAATTTTTGAACTGTTTTTCCTTTTTCAAATTTCATTTGATACAATTTGCCATCTCTTTTTATAGTAACTTCAGTCCAAGTAGATAAGGCATTTACAACAGATGCACCTACTCCATGAAGTCCTCCAGATACCTTGTATCCACTATCTCCACCAAATTTTCCGACCTGCGTGTAAAACTGTGTAAACAGTTTCTGCTGTAGATATTCCTGTTTTTGGATGTATTTCAACTGGAATTCCTCTTCCATTATCTTCTACACTTATAATATTTCCTGGTTCAATAATAACATTAATTTCCGTACAATATCCTGCTAAAGCTTCATCAACTCCATTGTCAACAATTTCATAGACACAATGATGCAAGCCTCTTACAGAAGTACTTCCAATATACATACCAGGTCTTTTTCTTACTGCTTCTAAACCTTCTAATACTTGAATTTGTTCTGCACCATACTTATTGTTTACTTTTTCCATTAGTTTTCCTCCTTGCGAAATTTTCCTTCTTTCACATTATATATCAAAATTTTTTTATTTTCAATCTTAATTTTATCAGTACAAGTAATAATTACTTGTGTATCCTCAATTTTATCTAAAAAATTTTTTACTCTTTTTTGATCTAATTCAGACATAAAATCATCTAATAATAAAATTGGTTTTTCCCCTATTTCTTCCTCTACAATTTTTAACTCTGCTAATTTTAAAGAAAGAATTGTCGTTCTATGCTGTCCTTGAGAACCATAAATATCTAATTTTTTATCATTTAAATTAATAAAAAAATCATCTCTATGAATTCCTTTTGTAGTAAAACCTTTTATAATATCTAATTTTCTTCTTTCTTTTAACAAATTTCTATACTTTTCTTGTGTATCACATTCTGACAAATAAAATATTTCTATTTTTTCTTGTTTATTTGTAATTTCACTATGTATTTGATTTATTTTTTCTTGAATTTTATCAATATATTCTTTTCTATATTTATAAATTATAATTGCATGTTTAATTAACTCTTCATCCCAAACATCTAGCAAGCTTTCATCTCTATTTTCTTCTTTAATCTGTTTTAAATAATTATTTCTTTGTTCTAATGTTTTTAAATATAAATTTAAATGATACATATAATTTGGCTTTAACCCACTAATCATAATATCTAAAAATCTTCTTCTATTTTGAGGAATACCTTTTAAAATATAAATATCATCTGGATGAAAAATAACAAGATTAACCTTTCCTAATAATTCACTTAATTTTTTTATTTTAACTCCATTTATCCATATATTTTTTTTATTTCCTAATTGAATTTTTATTTTTCCATCTCTATCTATTTTTTCATAATCAATCTCTACTCCAGCTTCTTTTTCATTTATATTAATCATTTCTTTTTCTTTATTTGTTCTAAAAGATTTCCCAAAACCACTTAAAAAAATTGCCTCAATAATATTTGTTTTTCCTTGTGCATTATCTCCATAAAAAAGATTAATTCCTTTGCTTAAACTTATTTCTTCTTCTTTATAATTTCTAAAATTTTTAACTTTTATTTTTTTAATCCACATTACAATCTCCGTTTATTATCCACAAATAGAGAACTAAATGTGGAATGTTTCTTCCACATTTAATCTTCTTTTAATCTAATTGGTAAAATCATATAAATATAATCATCTTTTTCAATTGATTTAATTAAACAAGGTGATATGCTTGTCCCAAATTCAATATAAACCTCTTCATCTTCAATAACCTTTAAGCTATCTAAGAAATATTTTGGATTAAATCCAACTTCTAAATTCTTTCCTTCTGTTGAAACAAATAACTCTTCTTTTGCATCTCCTGTTTGATTAGTACAAGAAATAATAACTTTTCCAATATCAACTTGTACTTTTACTGGATATTTCTTTTCCTTTTCGATAGAAGACGCTGAAATTAAACTAATTCTTTCAAAGCTATCTTGAATATTATTTTTATTAACCTTTATTCTGGTTTCCCAAGAATTTGGAATAACATTTTTATAATTTAAAAATTCTCCATCTAATATTCTAGTAACAACTTTACAATTATCCATTTCAAATAGAGCTTGATTTTTAGAAACTCCTATTTTTATTGGCTCAAAAGAATCTGTTATAATTTTATTTACTTCATTTAAAGTTTTACCAGGAATAACTGCTTTAAAATCATTACTTTGCTTAGTTAGAAAAATAGACTTCAAAGCTAATCTAAACCCATCTACAGCAACTAATGTTAATTTACTATTTTCAATTTCAAATAAACATCCAGTAAAAATTGGTCTACTTTCTTCTGAACTTACTGCAAAAATAGTTTTTCTTATCATATTCTTTAAAACATTTTGATCAACCTCTATTGAATTTTCTACCTCTATTTTTGGAAGTTCTGGAAATTCTTCAGGTGACATTGTTGCTAATTTATAAAGAGAACCTTCACACTCAATTTCTAATAAATTTTGATTATTTAAAGTAATATGAATTTCTGTATCTGGTAATTTTCGAATAATTTCACTGAACATTACAGCATTAACAACTGTACTACCTTGTTCTTTAACTTCACATTCAATTACATATTCAATACCAATTTCTAAATCATATGTAGTTAATTTTATTTCATTATCATTTGTTTGAATTAAAATTCCTTCTAGTATAGGCATAGTAGTTTTAGATGCAACAGCTTTTACTACGGAATTAATAGCTTTCAAAATAGTGTCTTTGTAACAAACTATTTTCATTTTGCTTCCTCCTTTATTAAATATATATAATATTATTAGTAGTAATAGTATTAGGTGCTGTGGAAACTGTGGAAAACTATGTTTAAAGTTTAAATCCCTAACAAAACTCTTGTGTAAAACTCTGTGGATAACACACCTAACTTTCCACAACTAAAAATTTCTTTTGTGAATAATTTTAAAAAAATGGATGTGTTCACAGTTTATAAACAACTTTTAAACAACCCCTTGTGGATATCCAATGTATTGTTTCCGTAAGAAGAAATTAAATGCCATTATAACAAACAATTATTTTTCAAACACAAATTTTAAAAAAGTTTATTTTTTATTTTTTTTATTATTGTTTCCCATCTATGATGATGTTTTTCACACTATCCACAATTGATTTAGTATTACTTTTTTCCTTTATTTCTTTTTCTATTTTCTTACAACCATGCATTACAGTTGAGTGATCTCTGCCACCAAAATCAATACCTATTTGAGGGTAAGACATATTTGCCACTTCCCTACACAAATACATTGCAATTTGCCTTGGATAAGCAATATCATTTGAACGTTTATTTCCAGATAAATCATCTTTGTTTATACTAAAATACTTTGCGACAGTTTCTTTTATAAAATCACTAGAAATTACCTTTTCACTCTCATATTTGAAATCATTTAAAACTTTTTCACAAAGTTCAATAGTAATAGGACTATGTGTTAAAGAAGCTCTTGCAAGTAATTTATTAAAAACACCTTCTAATTCTCTAATATTTGAATCTATTCGGTTTGCTATGTTAGAAAGAATAAAATCGTCAATAATAATATTTTCATCTTTTGCTTTTTGTTTTAAAATTGCAAAACGGGTTTCATAGTCAGGTAATGAAATATCAGCAAGTAAACCCCACTCAAATCTAGATTTTAAACGATCTTCTAAAAAAGGAATTTCATTTGGTTTTTTATCACTTGTCATTACAATTTGCTTTTTTCCATCACGTAAAGTATTAAAAGTATGAAAAAATTCCTCTTGAACTCTATCTTTTCCAGCAATAAATTGAATATCATCAATCAATAATACATCAATAGTTCTATATTTGTTTCTAAAAAGGTCTGTTTTATTTTCTTGAATTGCATTTATAAGTTGATTTGTAAACTTTTCTGAAGTCACATATATTATTTTTGCTTCTGGATTTTTTTCTGAAATTCTATTACCAATAGCTTGCATCAAATGCGTTTTTCCGAAGGCCTACACCACCATAGATGAAAAAAGGATTATAATTTACACCAGGAGCATTACTGACAGCTAAAGCTGCTGCATGGGCTAAATCACTATTTTTTCCTACAACAAAAGTTTCAAAAGTATATTTTGGATCTAAAGAATCATTTTTGTTAGAAGATTTTTTTAAAGAAGGATTATTGTTTTCTTCCATCTTTGCTTTTTCTTCTAAATCTATAACTGAATAAGTCCAATTTCTATTTGTAATAAAAGCTAAAGTATTTAAAATTAAATCTCTATATTTATTCTCAATAAAGTCTTTATGAAATTCTGAAGTAGCAACAAAAACAATATGATTACCACTAATGCTTTGTATATCTAAAGTATTAATCCATGTGTTATAAGAAATAGTTGTTAACTCAGGCTTTAGTTCATTTTTCATTTTATTTAATAAATCATTTTTGTCAATACTCATAAAAAACATCCTTTCATAAACGCGTAATCGTTTACTCCCTAATCATAACA
>CANRFX010000065.1 GCA_947629995.1 uncultured Clostridia bacterium
CCAATTGCAAGACTAAAAAAGAAAAATATTAAATTTGAAAATTTAAATTTTTCTTTTTTATTTGCTTCTTTTATAAGCATAGGAATACTACCTAAAATAAAACCAATAAAAATAGATTTTGTCTGAATAGGAAATTTAAATAAAAAATAATTTAAAAGTTTTCCAAAAATAAAAAAACCAAAAGCACCACCAATAAAAATAGGTAATAAAAACTTCAAATTATTTTTAATATCTTTTGTGAAATTTAAAATACTATCTAAAAGTTTTTCATAAATACCAAAAATCACACAAAAAACACCACTACTGATACCTGGAAGTATAGCTCCAGAACCGATTACAATACCTTTAAAGCAATTTGATATAAAATGCATTTATAATTCACCTCTTTAAACTATATGAAAAATATAAAAGTTTATACTGACCTTTCAGTCTAATGCTATTTTTACTTAAAACGTGGTATAAATATAAAGGAAATACAAAAGGAGAGTACTTATGAATAAAAGAATATATGAATATACAAAAATAAAAGATTTAAAAGATATGTTAAAAAAATCAGGTAAAAAATATGGAAATAGAGTTGCATATCAAATAAAAAAAGAAGATGGAAGTTATAAAAATATAACACATAAAGAAACAAGGCAAATGATAGATGCTTTAGGAACGGCTCTAATTAATATGAATTTAAAAGGAAAAAGGATTGCCGTTATCTCTGAAAATCGATATGAATGGGAAATTGCATACTTAGCTATCGTGTGTGGGACTGGTATTGTAGTTCCTTTAGATAAATCCTTACCAGAAAATGAATTAAAAAGTTTAATTAAGCGTTCAGAGGTAGAAGCTATATTTTACTCGCAAAAATATGAAAAGATATTAGAAAAGATAAAAAAACAAGGAATTGGAAAATTAAAACATTTAATATCTATGGATTTAGAAAAACACACAAGAGGTAATTATTCAGAAAAAGAACTAATTAAAGTAGGAAAAAAATTAATTAAGCAAGGAAATAGAGAATTTTTAGATACAAAAATAGATAGCGAGAAAATGAGTATAATGTTATTTACCTCAGGAACTACATCAGCTTCTAAGATAGTTGCACTATCACATAAAAATATATGTTCAAATTTAATGGATATTGCATCTATTCTAAATGTAAATGAAAAAGATATATTTTTATCATTTTTACCACTACATCATGTTTTTGAATGTACAGTTGGATTTCTATTTTCTTTATACAAAGGAGCAAAGACCGTATTTTGTGATGGAATTAGACATATTCCAAAAAACATGAAGGAATACAAAGTTTCTGTAATGGCATCAGTACCAGCAATTTATGAAAGGCTATTCAAAATTATCAGAAAGCAAATAGAAAAAGAAGGAAAATTAGATGATATTTTGCAAAAAGAAGAACAATATAAAAATGCCAGTATGAAAGAAAAGAAAGAAATATTTAAAGAAATTCATGAATTGTTAGGTGGAAATGTAAAACTGATGATTAGTGGAGCGGCAAGTTTAGAAGCAGGAATAGAAGAAAAATTCAGATTATTAGGTCTAAACTTAGTACAAGGATATGGACTAACAGAGACTTCACCAGTAGTTGCTATTCGGAACGAACCAATATTATAAAGTAGGATCTATTGGAAAAACAGTTCCTAGTGTTGAAGCAAAAATAGTTAATAAAAATCAGGAAGGAATAGGTGAACTTATTGTAAAAGGACCAAATATAATGCTTGGATACTTTGAAAATAAGCAGGAAACTAAAAAAGCATTAGTAGATGGATGGTTTTATACAGGAGATTTAGCAAGAATTGATGAAGAAGGATATATATTCATTTGTGGAAGAAAGAAAAGTGTAATTGTACTAAAAAATGGAAAAAACATTTACCCAGAAGAAATAGAAAATTTAATAAATAGAATTGAAGGAATAGATGAATCATTTGTATTTGGAAAGCAAATGTCAGAAGATAAAAATGATATAAAAATCTTTGCTAAACTAGTTTATAATCAAGAAATTATTGAAGACGCTTACAAAGTAAAAGGAAAAGAAAATTTTTATAAAGTAATTAATGAACAAATAAAAGAAATTAATAAATCTATGCCACAATATAAGGCAATCAGAGGAATCTTTTTAACACAAAATCTATTAATAAAAACAACAACTAATAAAATTAAAAGGCAAGATAATTTAGAGCAAATTATAAAAGAAGGATTTTTCAAAATGTACCAAAATTAACAAAGTAAAAGGAATAAAGATGAAAAAATTAGGAAAAACGATAGATTTTTTTGAAGAAATTGATTCTACTCAATTAGAAATTTTAAGGCGAATAGAAAAAAATGAAATACAAGATGGAGAAATAGTTGTAGCTAATATCCAAACAAATGGAATTCGGAACACATGGAAGAAAATGGTATACAGAAAAAGCGCGGAAATATTGCATTTTCATTTTATATTGATACTAACTATTGTGAAGTAAAAAAGGTAGAAGGATTAACAATTGAAATTGCTAAAATCATAATAGAAGTTTTAGAAAAAATGTATGGAATTAAACTTCAAATAAAATTTCCTAATGACATTGTATATAAGAATAAAAAAATAGGTGGAGTTTTAACTCAAAGCAAATTAAAAGGTAATAAAGTCAAATATATAGTAATAGGAATTCGGATTAAACACAAATCAGGAAAAATTTCATAAAGAAATAGAAAAAATAGCATCTTCAATAAAAAATGAATTTAAAATAGAAGTAAATAGAGAAGAATTTATAAAAGAATTTTGCAATTTATTAGAACAACATTTAAAGGAGAGATTAAAATGAAAATTGGATTTTTATTTCCAGGGCAAGGCTCACAAAGTATTCGGAATGGGAAAAGATTTATATGAAAAATACGATAAAGTTAGAACTGTATATGACAAAGCTAAGGAATTAACTGGTATTGATGTTGCAAAAATTTCTTTTGAAGGACCAGAAGAAATTTTAAATAGAACAAAATATACTCAAATTTGTATTTTAACAATGAGCTTAGCAATTTTAGAAATATTAGAGGAAAAAAGAATAAAAGCTGATATGTCATGTGGTCTAAGTTTGGGAGAATATTCTAGCTTAATTTATAGTAAAGCATTAGATTTCGACGAAGGTGTAAAACTTATTCAAAAAAGAGGAGAATACATGGAAGATTTATGTCCTAAAGGAGACTGGGCAATGGCAGCAGTATTGGGCTTAGAGGATAAGAAAGCCGAAGAAGTATGCAAAAAAGTAACAGACGGTTTTGTTACACCTGTAAATTATAACTATCCTGGTCAGGTTGTAATTTCTGGTGACAAACAAGGAATAGATATTGCAATGGAATTAATGAAAAAAGAAGGAGCAAAAAGGGTTGTAATTTTAAAAACAAGTGGACCATTCCATACCGAAAAATTAGAAGAAGCCTCAAAAGCATTAGGAAAATTTCTAGAGAATAAGGAAATAAAAATACCACAAATAGAAGTTATAAAAAATTTAGATGCAAAACCATATACAAAACAAGATAATATTAAAGAAATCTTATCAAAACATATTATAAATCCAACTAGAATGTCTGATTCAATAAAATATATGTTAGAAAATGGAGTAGATACATTTGTTGAAATAGGACCTCGGAAAAACTCTATCTAGTTTTGTAGCATCAATAAGAAAGAAAATGGGAAAAGAAGTAAAAATTATAACTATAAACAATGTAGAAACTTTAGAACAAGCAATTAATGAATTATCAATAAATTAAAGGAGGAGATTGAAGTGGAAAAGGTAGCTTTAATAACGGGAGCAACAAGGGGAATTGGAAGACAAATTGCCATTACATTTGCAAAAGAAAAATATAATATAGCATTAAATTATAGAACAGAAAATGAAGATTTAATTAAAACTAAAAAAGAAATAGAAGAAATTGGAGTAAAATGTTTAGCTCTAAAAGCGGATATTTCTAATTTTGAGGAATGTGAAAATATAGCAAAGCAAACAATAGAACAATTTGGAAGGATTGATGTTTTAGTAAACAATGCAGGCATGACAAAAGATATGTTATTAATGAGAATGAAAAAAGAAGATTTCGAGCAAGTAATCGATATTAATTTACTTGGAACTTTTAATATGACTAAAAATGTCATTAATTATATGATAAAAGCAAAAAGTGGAAGAATTATTAATATATCTTCTGTTGTAGGAATATCAGGAAATGCAGGTCAAACCAATTACTCAGCATCAAAAGCAGGTATAATTGGATTTACTAAAAGCCTAGCAAAAGAAGTAGCATCTAGAAATATATTAGTAAATGCAGTAGCACCAGGTTTTATACAAACTAATATGACAGATGTTTTAAAAGAAGAGGTAAAAGAAGAAATTGCAAAAAACATTCCATTAAAAAGAATGGGAAAACCAGAAGATGTAGCAAATGTAGTTAAATTTTTAGCATCAGAAGATAGTTCTTACATAACAGGACAGGTTATTAACATTGATGGTGGAATGTTAATGTAAAGGGAGGATAAGTTAAATGGAAAAAAGAGTTGTAATTACAGGACTAGGTACAATCAATCCAATAGGGAAAAATGTAGAAGAGACTTGGGATGGAATAAAAAATAAAAAATGTGGAATTGATGAAATAACTTTATTTGATACAACTAATTTTAAAACAAAATTAGCAGCAGAAGTAAAAAACTTTAATCCACTAGATTATCTTGATATAAAACAATCAAGAAGATTAGATAGAAGTTCGCAATTAGCAATTATTGCAGCAAGAGAGGCTTTTAAAGATAGTAATATTACGCAAGAAAATACGGATTTTGAAAGAGTTCGGAATATTTGTAAGTTCTGGAATAGGAGGTTTAAATACTATTCAAGAACAAGCAGAAATAAATCGTCTAAAAGGAAATAATAGAGTATCACCAATGTTTATTCCGATGTCAATTGCAAATATGCCAGCAGGAAATATTTCAATTGACTTAGGGTTAAAAGGGGAATCTATTTCTATTGTAACAGCTTGTTCATCTTCTACAAATGCAATAGGAGAAGCATATAGAACTATAAAATATGGTTCAGAAGATGTAATTTTTGCTGGTCGGAACAGAAAGTTCTATTTGCGAGCTTGGAATTGCAGGATTTGAAAACATGAAAGCATTGTCATTTTCGACAGATAAAAATAGAGCAAGTATCCCATTTGATAAACAAAGATCAGGATTTGTTATGGGAGAAGGAGCAGCAATTTTAGTATTAGAAGATTTAGAACATGCTATAAAAAGAGGAGCAAAAATTTATGCAGAAATAATTGGATATGGAGCAACATCTGATAGTTACCACATTACATCTCCAGCACCACAAGGAGAAGGTGGTGCAAGAGCCATGAAAAGAGCGATTGAAGATGCAAAAATTAAACCAGAAGAAATTGACTATATAAATGCACATGGGACATCAACACATTTGAACGATTCTTTTGAAACAATGGCAATAAAAACAGCTTTGGGCTCAGCAAGTAAAACAGTAATGGTAAGTTCTACAAAAGGAAATACCGGTCATCTATTAGGAGCAGCAGGAGCAATAGAAGCAATTTTTTGCATAAAAGCAATTCAAGATAAAATTGTTCCACCAACGATTAATTATAGAGAAAAAGATGAAGAATGTGATTTAGACATTGTGCCAAATGAACCAAGAAACAAAGAAATAAAAATTGCTATGTCAAATTCATTAGGATTTGGTGGTCATAATGGTTCTATCATTTTAAAAAAATACGAAAAATAGGAGGATAACAAAAAAATGGAATATGAAAAAATAAAACAATTAATGGATGATATGGGAAATTCTAAGTTAACAGATTTAGAAATAGATTTTCCAGATGGTACTAAAATCACTATGAAAAAAGAAGGAAAGCAAATAGTTAAAATAACTGAAAACGAGAAAAA
>CANRFX010000066.1 GCA_947629995.1 uncultured Clostridia bacterium
TCTCATTTCCTATATTTTATAGTATAGTATATTTTTACTTACCTGTCTAGCGAACAAAGTAAATTTTTTTAATTTTTCCATATAAGTTTTTGATTGATTACTTTGAATACTGATTTTTCACTTATAGTTTATTGGTCTAATTTTAAGAAATTTTTCGAAAAATCTCAATGTTGCAATAAATACCATTTGACAAAATTAAATAATCTGTGTATAATAAATATAGGAAATGGAGAAACCACAAACGTGGTTTGCCGAATTATCGTTTTGACACATCTAACTCGGGAAATTTACAGATGTGTCTTTTTTTGGTTTATTTGCTTTTGCTTAAAATTATAGTTAATACTATAATTAGGGCAAAGGCAATGATAGTTACTCCTACAAGTGCATAAAATAATATGTATATGATGACTAATAAATTCAATGTTTCTATCATACGCCTCACCTCCTTGTTGGAGGCAAACCACATCTGCTTATTCTCATTTCCTATGTTTTATAGCATAGTATATTTTTACTTACTTGTCTAGCGAACAAAGTAAATTTTTTTAATTTTTTCATATAGTTTATGCCTATGCGCATTATTTATGCTGATTTTAATTCTAAACGTAGTTTATCTGCAATCATTGCAATAAATTCACTGTTTGTTGGCTTTCCTTTGGCAGCTGAAATTGTGTAACCAAATATGTTTTCAACAACTTCTGCCTGTCCGTCTTCCGCCAAGCAACTTCAATAGCATGACGAATTGCACGTTCTACTCTACTTGGTGTTGTACTGTATTTAAATGCAATTTTAGGATATAAGCTTTTAGTAATTTGATTAATAACATCAATGTCATTTACAACCATCATAATGGCTTCTCTTAAATATTGATAACCTTTAATATGAGCAGGTACACCAACTTCATGAATAATGTTTGTTACTAATGCTTCTAAATTATCCTCCTTTTTTGCTTCGTTTTCTGAGAGTTCTATGTATTTTTGTCTAGGCTCTTTGCTAATAAAATTTGACATTGTTTGATTTGGCTTAAAGAATTTAATTTCTCTAATCCTTTTAATTAAAACCTCAATATCAAAAGGTTTTACTACATAATAATCTGCTCCTGCTACAATTGCTTTTTGTGTTATTTTGTCTTGTCCTACTGCTGATAACATGATGCAAATTGGTCTATTTTCTGCTTTTATATTATTTATTTTTTCTAATACTCCTAATCCATCTAAATGTGGCATTATTACATCTAATAATACAACATCTGGCAATGTGTTTGATATCATATCGACTGCTTCATTTCCATCTTTTGCTACAGCAATTACCTCCATGTCTTCTTGATGATTAATATAAGAAAGTAGTGTATTACTAAAATCTTGATTATCATCAGCAATTAAAATACTAAGTTTTTCTTTCATTTTTCCCTCCTAATTAATTGTAAAATTTTTACATTTCTAATTATATTAGTTTATTCGGGAAAAAGCAATGTTTTTTGGAAATATTTTCCAGAAATTTTATGAAAGCAGCATTTTCATATACTTTTCGTTATATATTTTTTACTTATTTCTTTTATATCTTTTAAAATGATTGTTTTTGTTTCAAAATCTTTGTTTAATTTTTGTTTTTTTTCTTCTTCTAATTCTGTTTTACATACAATTAATTCTCCATATTCTACATCTGTTATCAAAATAGAATTTTTTTTGCAATAATATTGAAAATTACTATATTCGTTATATTCTAATTGTACTAACATTTCAATTCCTTGGCGCTTTTGCACTTTTTGGCTATTGTTTAGAGCTTTCTGTAGTGCTTCTGTATAACTTCTAACTAATCCGCCTGTTCCAAGTAAAATTCCACCAAAATATCTTGTTACAATAATTAGTACATTTACAAGATTATTTTTTTGTAAAACATTTAACATAGGTACACCTGCTGTTCCGTGAAGGTTCTCCATCATCATTGGATTTTTCTATAATTAGATTATCTTTAATTACTCTATAGGCTGTACAATTATGCCTTGCATCATGATATATTTTTTTTATTTCTTTTATTTTTTCTTCTGCTTCTGCTTGGGTTTCTATAGGAAATAGATGAGCAATAAATTTTGACTTTTTTTCTGTAATTTCTGTTTCAATTTTTTCTTTAATTGTTGTAAATTCCAATTATATCTACCTCACAATAATATAAAAATTTATTAATCTTCTTGTAAAATTCCTGCAGTATATCCAGTAGAGTAAGCTATTTGTAGATTAAATCCTCCTGTATATGCATCTACATCAATTATTTCTCCTGCAAAATATAAACCTTTTACTTTTTTAGACTGCATTGTTTTAGGACTTATTTCTTTAATACAAATTCCTCCACTTGTGATAATAGCTTCTTCAATTGGACGAAATCCTTTTATTTCTAATTGAAAATTTTTTAATAGTTGAACTAATTTTTTTCTTTCTTGTTTTGTGATCTCATTTACTTTTTTATTTTCATAAATTCCACTTTTTTCTATAATAACTGGTATCATTGTTTGTGGTAACAATTTATTTAAACTATTTTTAAATTGTTTATTTTTAAATTCTTCAAAATCTCTTATTAATCTTTCGTCTAACTTCTCTTCAGATAATGCTGGTTTTAAATCTATATTTAATATTATACTTTTTGTTTTTAGTTTTTCTTCTATATTTTTATAACGAACTAAATGTGCTGAACCACTTAAAATTATTGGACCAGAAACACCAAAATGTGTAAATAGCATTTCACCAAAATCTTCATATATAATTTTGCCGTGTTTTTGTATCTAAAAATTTTATAGCTACATTTTTTAAACTTAAACCTTGTAAGGCTTTACTTATACTTTTTGAATAAATCTCCATAGGTACTAAAGATGGTTTTAGTTCTTTTACAGTATGCCCTAATTGTTCTACCATTTTATAGCCATCACCTGTAGATCCTGTTAATGGGTAGCTCTTTCCTCCTGTTGCTAAAATTATTTTATCTGCTTGTATTATGCCTTTATTAGTTTCTACTGCTACTACTTGAGTTTTGTCATTTTCTTGTTTTGTTAATATTTTTTTTGCTTGTGTTTCATATCTTATTTCTACTTTTAATTCTTTTAATTTTTTTATAAAACAATTTAATACATCTTGTGATTTGTCTGTTTTAGGAAAAATTCTATTCCCTCTTTCTTCTTTTACTTCTAATCCTTGTTTATTTAAAAAATGTATTATATCTTTGTTTGTAAAATTTTGATAACAACTATATAAAAATTTTCCATTTCCTGGTGTGTTTTTAATAAACTCCTCTATACCTAAAGAAGATGTAATATTACATCTTCCTTTTCCTGTTATTAATAATTTTTTACCAAGTGACTTCATTTTTTCTAGTAAAATTACCTCATGTCCATGCATACTTGCTGAAATTGCTGCCATCATTCCGACTTGGCCCTCCACCAATTACAACTATTTTCATTTATTTATTCTCTTTCTTTTTTCCGATTAGATTTTTTGTTTGTACCTTTTTTGGTTGTTGATTTCGTAGAACTCTTTTTGGTTGTTGATTTTTTTGTTGTTGATTTATTTGTTGTTTTTTTAGTATCTTTTTTTGTTGTTGATTTTGTAGAATTTTTCTTTGTTGCTGTTTCTTTTTTTGGTTTTTCTTCTTGTTTTTCTTCTAGCTTTTCTTCTTCTAAAGATTTTTCTTTTTCATCATCATTAATAAAGAAATCTCCATTTAAATATCCTATATCATTTGCTTGTGCTTCTTTAATATAATTATCTAATTCATCAGTAATGTTTGTTTCTTTATTTTCTTCTAAATTGTCATCTTCATTAATTAAATCTTCATCTTCTAAACTTAAATCATCATCTTCGTCGTCTAATAAATCTTCATCATCTAAATTTAAATCTTCTTCGTCATCTAATAAATCTTCATCATCTAAATTTAAATCATCGTCTTCGTCGTCTAATAAGTCTTCATCTTCTAAGCTTAAATCATCTTCTTCATCTAATAAGTCTTCATCTTCTAAACTTAAATCATCGTCTTCGTCGTCTAATAAGTCTTCATCTTCTAAGCTTAAATCATCTTCTTCGTCGTCTAATAAGTCTTCATCTTCTAAACTTAGATCATCTTCTTCGTTTTTTTCTTCTGCTGTTTGGTTATCTTCACTATATGCACTATTTAAAATATCAACATATTCATCTTTCTTATTTTTCTTTGCTTTGTTTTTTATTTGCTTTTTTGCATCTTTTTCCGCTTGTTTTCTTTCTTTTTCTTGTCTTCTATTTTCCCTCCTTTGTCCACTTCCTCCTACAATTAATATTGCAATTATTAGCAATATTAAAACTGATAAAATACTAACTACTATCATTTTTTCTCTCCCTTCTTTTTTTTACATTTGTATATATTTAATTGCTTTTAATATACCCAATTTTCCGTATTCATATGTAAGTCCACCTTGTAAATATGCAATATATGGATTTCTTAATGGTCCATCACAACTAAGTTCTATTGTTGAGCCTTGTGTAAATGTACCTGCTGCCATTATTACTTTATCGTCATATCCGCCCATTTTGTCTGGATAAGGAATAACGTCTGAATCAATTGGTGAACCATTTTGTATCCCTTGACAAAATTTAACTAATTTTTCTTCTTCGCCTAAATGAATTGTTTGTACAATATCTGCTCTTTTTTCATTAAATTTTGGCTCTACTTTATATCCTAATTTTTCTAATATTCTGCTTGCAAAAATTGCAGTCTTTACACTACTTGCTACAACACTTGGTGCAAAAAATAATCCTTTTATAAATAATGTGTTTTGATTTAAAGATGGTCCTATTTCTTTTCCTATTCCTGGTGATGTTAATCTTTCAGAACATAGTTCTATTAAATCTTTTCTTCCTACAATATAAGCTCCTGATGTTGCAATCCCTGCTCCTAAATTTTTCATTAAAGATCCGAACTGCTATATCTGCCCCTACTTCAATTGGTTCTTTTTCTTGGACAAATTCTCCATAACAGTTGTCTACCATAATTATTACTTCTTTATTTACTTGCCTAATTGCTTTTATTACTTCTTCTATTTCTTCTATTGTAAGGCTTTTTCTTGTAGAGTATCCTCTTGATCTTTGTATTTCTACAAGTTTTATATCTTTTTTTGATAATCTTTCTTGTATTTTTGAAAAGTTAAATTTGTTTTCTACTAAATCAATTTGTTCATAGTGAATTCCAAATGTTTTTAAGGAGCTTTTACTTTCTTCTTTTCCAATTCCAATTACTGTTTGGAGTGTATCATAAGGCTCACCTGTTATGCTAAGCATTATATCATTTGGACGAAGAATAGCAGATAATGTTATTGCTAATGCATGGGTTCCAGATATAAGTTGTGCTCTTACTAAACTATCTTCTGCTTTGAATATATTACTATATATTTCTTCTATTTTGTTTCTACCTGGCTCATCAATTCCATATCCTGTTGAAGAATTTAAATGCGCTTCTTGTAATTTGCATTCTTGAAATGCTTTTAATACTTTTTCGCTATTTTTTTCACATATTTTATCTACTTCAGCTAATATAGGCTTTATTTCTTGTTCTACTTCGTCTGCTAGTTTTTCTATATTTTTTTCCATTAATCTTACCTCTTTTTCTTGCTTGCAACATTATTTTACTATACTTTATTTCTTTTTGCAATATTTTTAAAAAGAAAAAAGGGATTATAAGAATATTTTCTTAATCCCTTTTTCTACTATAATACATATCTCTTAATTAAAACAATTCCTGCAGCTGTTGTAACTAAAATTGTAAATCCTAGTGCAAAGTAAGTTTTTGCTTTTCCTGTCTTGATTGATAGAATAACTGGTGCATCATCTATATCATCTTCTCCATCTTTCTTATTATCTGGAGTTGAATC
>CANRFX010000067.1 GCA_947629995.1 uncultured Clostridia bacterium
TAATGTGATCTATTACTATTCCATTTTTAATACTATCTATATTCATTATTTTACCTCCAATAATTTTAAAATAAGTGCCATTCTAATATATTTTCCATATTCTGCTTGTTTAAAATAACATGCTCTTTTATCATCATCTACATCTGTTGATATTTCATTTACTCTTGGTAATGGATGCATAATACATAAATCTTCTTTTGCTTTTTTTAGTTTTTCCTTATTTAGAATATAATAATCTTTTAATCTTACATAATCCGCTTCATTAAAAAATCTTTCTTTTTGCACTCTTGTCATATATAACACGTCTAATTTGTCCATATATTCTTCAATATCATTTGTTTCGCAGTATTCTATATTATTTTTTTCTAATATATCCTTTTTTATATATTCTGGCATAACTAATTCTTTTGGTGATATTAAAATAAATTTAATATTTTTATATCTTGACATTGCTGTAACTAAAGAATGTACTGTTCTTCCAAACTTTAAGTCTCCACATAGTCCTATGCTTAAATTATCTAGTCTTCCTTTTTCACATTGTATAGTTAATAAGTCTGTTAAAGTTTGTGTTGGATGGTTATGTCCTCCATCTCCAGCATTAATAATTGGTACAATTGATTTTAGAGAAGCTACAAGTGGTGCTCCTTCTTTTGGATGTCTCATTGCTATAATATCACTATATCCTCCTACTATTCTTATTGTGTCTGATACACTTTCTCCTTTTGATACAGAACTTGATGATGCTTCTGAAAATCCTAATACTTGTCCCCCTAATCCAATCATAGCAGCTTCAAAACTAAGTCTTGTTCTTGTGCTTGGTTCAAAAAATAAAGTAGCTATTGTTTTACCATCACATTTATGAGAATATTTCTCTTTATTTGTAATGATGTCCTTAGCTACTTTTATCAATTCATCAATTTCTTCTACAGATAAATCTTTAATATCAATTAAATGTTTCATTTTATCTCTCCTTCTTTTTCTACATAATTTACTTTATACTGTCTTTTTTTACTTATATAGTTTTATCAAAAAAAAAGAAATTTGTCAACATTTAAAAATTGTCATTGGGGACGGGGCAAATTGACAATTTTTTGATTTTAACATTTAGTGTCATTTTGCATACAATATAATAGAGGTGTTAAAACATGTTTCAAAAAAGTATCAAACATGCAAAAGCAATTATTAAAGGAAATAGTAATTATCCAAACATAAATGGAATTATTACTTTTAAAGAAACAAAAGATGGTGTGTTGTTAACTACAAAAATTAAAGGACTTCCACAAAGTAAATCTACTTGTATGGGAAGGTTTTTTGGATTTCATATACACAGTGGTAATTCTTGTACCGGGAATAAAGAAGATGAATTTGCAAATAGTGGTGTTCACTATAATCCAAATGATTGTCCTCATCCATTTCATGTAGGAGATTTGCCACCACTTATGGAAAATAATGGTCTTAGTTATATGGTAGTTTTAATTAACAAATTTAAAATAAAAGATATTATTGGAAAAGTAATTATTATCCATGATATGCCAGATGATTTCACAAGCCAACCTAGTGGGAATTCAGGAAAGAAAATTGCTTGTGGCAAAATTGAACAATCCTAAATAAAAATTGTCAAAATGCTCCGTCCCCAATGACAATAATTGTCAATTTGCTCCGTCCCCAACGACAATTAAGTTATTTTTTATGATATTATCTGATAAGTAAATTTCATTTTCCATTTTTTGTTGTAATTTTTGTAACTGTTCTATTCTTTCTATTTCTTCTAAAGTTTCTCTATTGTAATATTTATCGTTAATATTGTAATACCTGCTTGTAATGTAGCCTAAACCTTTAATAAAAGAGTAATCTTTGTTTGAAAATATATTTTCTCCTAATGAAAAGTTATCTTTTATACCTAATAATTCTAAAATAGTTGGTTTAATATCTATTTTTGATACAGATCTATTTATAATATTGTTTATATTGTTTATATTTTTTATATCATTCATATTATTTTCATTGTTCTTATCATTTAGATTATTTGTGTTAATTCCTGGTATTTTTATTCCAAATGGAATATGAACTTCTTTAATTGAATCTTCAAATTCTGTGTATTCAACGCCATTTTCTTTATATAATTTTTTGATATCGTCAACACAATTTAGTCCTGAACCATGGTCTCCATATACAATAAAAAGGCTTTTTTCTATTAATCCTGTCTTTTCTAAATCTTCCATTAATTTTCCAAAGGCATAATCTACAAAATTACAAGATATTAGATAGTTTTGAAATGTTTCATCTTCATATTTTATAACATCTTCTTTTGTTATAGTCACTTTGTTTTCTAAATTTGAAACTCCTGTTAAATAAAATGGTATATGGGTTGTTACACTAACTAAAGTAGTACAAAAATTCCCTTGATATTTACTCATTTTTTCTACTGCTTGCTCAAAAAATCCCTCATCTGAATAGAATTCTCCTGCTCTTTCAATATTAGGAAATTTGTTTATATCGTTATATTCATCAATATGATAACCTGTATGATATACTTCATTTCTATTCCAAAAAGTACTACTATTTGGATGCATAAAAGAAGTATAGTACCCTTCTTTTCTAAGAGTTGTATATATGTCTAGCCAAGTATTGTTATAATATTTTTGAAATACATACCCATTTTCTAATGGATACATGGAGTTTTCCATTTCAAATTCAGAATCTGCTGTAGTTCCAAGTCCTTGATTGTACATATCACTACAATAAATGTTTTCTTGGAAAAAGCGATTTAAATTTGGCGTTATTTCTTTTCCATTTACTTTTTTTCCTATTATATATTCATTTAAACTTTCCAATTGCAAAATAATTACATTTTTATCTTTTGCTATTCCAAAATATTCTGTTTCTACTGTTTTTTCTTTTTCTGCTAGATTTTTTTCATAAATATTTTTTAACTTCTCTTCATCTACCTTTTCTTTTACAAATAAACTAGAAATGTATTCTTTAGCGTCTTTATAATGATAATAATAAATTGATGCTTCTTGAACAATTAAAGATTTGTTATATTTTCTAAAATCATATATTCCATTAATATTTTTATTTACTATAAAAATATTTAATACTAATATACTTAAAATCATAACTAGTTTTAGTATTTTGTTTTTATAAATTGTTTTGTGCATTTTCTTATTCATAAATAAACTAGATATCATAAGTATTATATTATCAAACCAAAATAATAATATATTTTTTATATTAATAAGGGTTAATACCCCACTTCCTATCTCTTTTACATATTTTAAATTTTCAATTTGATACAATGATAGAAAATTTGTAGAATAATTGTAATAAAGGAAATTGGCATATATTATTACTGTAATAATTGCATAAATAACATTCAAATAAATTAATGCAAATTTATTTTTATTATTGATTATTGGACACATAATGAATAAAGATACAATTATCATATAAGAAAACGTATCTACGTTAATTTCTAATCCTAGAAGATAATTTAAGAATGTTCCTTTATATACTAGTAAAATAATTCCTATTAAAAATAAAATATTATTTTTAAAGAAATCTTTTATTTTTTTACTTGATATTTCGATTTTATTTTTTATTTTTTCTTGCTTTTGTTCCTGATTTATTATTTCTCTTTGTGATGATTTTTTTTCTTTATCTAAAACTTTCATTTTTTATTCCATTCTTTTCTTAATTTTTTGCGGTTGGTTTTATTATACCATAGAAATAAATATTTTAAAAGATTATTTAAAAGGAGAATAATTTACAACGCTAACTAGGATAAAACGCATCAAAATAAGACGTATCTCTACGTCTTTACATTTTTGTATATAAATTAGGATTTGCACCTAATATGAATGTATCTTTTCTCGGCTGCATACTCCCTGCAGTGAGTTTTTGATGTTTTATCGTTCATTTATGTTCTCTTTCCTACCACTGTGTGTAGATAGTGTTTCTTTAACAAGAGCTATATTACGTAAACTTCTTTTCTTCACTAGGCTTATTGTTCCTAGTATCAACAATACTATGAGCTTATATGACTGCCAATATTCCATTTAGTTCCTTTATTTCTATTGTTACCTATACCTATTTCTAGGAAAATATTGGCTCTCGCTGTTCATCGTATAGTGATTGTATATCATGATTTCCACCTACTACACTATGCAACCTACACAGTCGCACCACACCAGTCTGTCCAAGCTCAAGACAAAGAAAAAACTGACACAGTTTTATATACAGTTTATATTGTTTGCATAACTTGACTTTTTTAACAATTTCAATATAAAGCTGGGCGAAAAGAAGAGTCGCAACTGTAAAGGTACCCACCGCTGTTTCCGTAGCTAGATGCTGGATCGAATGAACTATCATCGCCGAAATAGCCCCCTCGAGCACTACACGGATTGAACCTGATCTCAAGTGCATGCTCTAATGTCCATTCAAATCCATTTCCCGCAAAATCATAGATATTTAATCTTTTTGTTTTTTCTGATGCTCCTGTTGATAATAATATATCATTATTAGCTGCTTTATTATCCGATATCGTACTCCATGTATCATTATTGGTAGTATAACTTTTTGCATTACTACTTAAATTATCTAAACTTACATTATTATAATTTCCCCAACTTTCACTGTCTGAATTTATACTTGCTACTATATTTGGTCTTTGTTCTTCTTGTTTCGCTACTTCCTTTTCTTCTATAAACTTACATACTAAGTCCCATTGAATTCCAAATAATAAACTACTTGTTTTACTATTATCTGGTGACATGGCATTTGCAAGTGTTTGTGCTTCACCAATTGTTACATAGTTATATGGTATTGCATCTTTTTGACATATTGCTTTTGGTGAAGTATCAATATCAATTTCTTGGTGTTTGGATTCTGTTCTTCCTAATTCTAAAATTTTTGAATTTCCTTCTGCTGATTCTGTTGTTCCTTCTATTCCTGCCTCATATCTTCCTATCCAAAATCCTCCATTATTATATACACTTTTTAACATTTTTTGATATTTTTGGTTATATGTTCCGTTGGTCTAGCGGACAGTTGTCATAATATTCATCTACATAATCTGTTGAAGTATATGAATTTGCATATTCTTTTAATACTTTTTCTATTTTATCATAATCTTCTTCTCCTAATGGTTCGCCTGCTGTATTATAATCTTCATTTTTATAAATACTTTTTGGCACTTCTACCCATACCCATTCATTATCATTTTTGTCTATTATTACTAATCCTTTGTCTAAATCTCCTTCTGTAGATTTTGTTCCTGTTGGTAACCATGGTGTTGTTTCTGGTGTTGATGGTAATGATGTTGGTGGATTTTTTTCATCATTTTCTGACTTTGAAGTTGTTGGCTCTTCTATTGTTCCATCTTTTTTTACTGTGTATACATTCCCGTTTGGAAATTTTACTTTTAAGTCTTCTTCATCTGGTTCTACTATTATCCCATCGTCATATTTTTTCAATTCTGCTTCTAATTGCCCTTGTGTTACTCCTGCTCCATAATTTCCATTTGCATAATTATCTGACATTGCTGCATCATATGCTAGGGCAATTTGCTCCTTTTCTTCTCCTTGTGTATTTTGTTTACTTGCATCTTGTGCCCTTGTTAGTATCCCATTTTCTCCTGTTAATGTTGCAATACTTACTGCTGCAAGTATTAGCAAGACTATGATGGTTATAATATTCTGTTATGACTATTTTTTATCTAGCCAACATTTATTAGTTCTTCTTCATCATTTAATTTTCTCATA
>CANRFX010000068.1 GCA_947629995.1 uncultured Clostridia bacterium
CGCCACCCTCTCAAGGTGGAATCATGGGTTCGATTCCCGTAGGGGTCACCAAAAAGAGGACTTTTAAAAGAAATACCAAATATTTCCTTTTAAGAGTTTTATTTGTTTATCATCTTAAATATATTATATAAAACGTATATAAAGGATATAATAATAACAAGAGAGGATGAGGAACTTGGAAAATAAACAATGGTTTCAACAAGAAATAAAAGAAATAGAAAAGCAATTAGAAACCAATACAGAAAATGGTTTAAATAACGAACAAGTAATAGCCAAAAGAGAAAAATATGGTTTAAACCAATTAAAAGCAACAAAAAAGAAAACATTACTACAAAGATTTATTGATCAATTTAAAGATTTTTCAATTATAATATTAATTATTGCAGCAATTGTATCTGGTATTGTTGGAATAGCCGAAGGAGAAGGAATAACAGATACGATTATAATTTTAATTGTTGTAATTGTAAATGCTATTATAGGAGTTACACAAGAAGCGCGAGCAGAAAAATCTTTAGAAGCTTTACAAAAATTAACAGACCATGCATCAAAAGTAATTAGAAATGGGCAAATAACTGTAGTACCAGCAAAAGAACTTGTACCAGGAGATATAGTTATTTTAGATACAGGAGATTATATTCCAGCAGATTTAAGAATAATAGATGCAGTAAACCTAAAAGCGCAAGAAGCGTCTTTAACAGGAGAATCTGTACCAGTAGAGAAAACAACAGAAAAAATAGAAAAAGAAGATATTGGTCTAGGTGACAGAGTAAATATGTTATTTTCTTCTAGCTTAGTAACATATGGTAGAGGAAAAGGAATTGTTGTAGAAACAGGTATGACAACGCAAGTAGGCAAAATTGCTGGAATGATAAATAATACTGAAAAACAAGAAACACCTTTGCAACAAAAATTAAATAAATTAGGAAAAACACTTCGGTATAGCAGCAATTGTAATATGTGTATTTATTTTCTTAATTGGTCTAATACAAGGAAAAGAACCAATTAATATGTTTATGACAGCAGTAAGTTTAGCAGTTGCAGCTATACCAGAAGGATTAGTTGCAGTATCTACAATTGTTTTAGCAATTGGTGTACAAAAAATGGTCAAGAAAAATGCAATTGTTAAAAGATTACCTGCAGTTGAAACTTTAGGAAGTAGTACAGTAATTTGTTCTGACAAAACAGGAACCCTAACACAAAACAAAATGACAGTTGAAAAAATATTCATAAATGGAAAAACAACAGATTTAGAAGAAATAAAAAATATAAATGAAGATATAAACAAGTTAATTTATGCTAATATGCTATGTAATGATACAAAAGTATCAAATGATGGAACTTTAACAGGAGACCCTACAGAAACAGCATTAGTAGATATGGCATTTAAATTAGATTTTGATCCTAGTATTTATGATAGAACACCTAGAATTGCAGAAATTCCATTTGATTCTGATAGAAAATTAATGACAACAGTAAATGAAATAAACGGAAAATATGTAGTTTACACAAAAGGCGGAGTAGATGAATTATTAAGAAAATGCAATAGTTATTTATATAATGAAGAAATAAAAACAGATTTAGAAAATTATACAAAAACAATTTATAAACATAATGAAAATATGGCAAAAGAAGCATTAAGAGTATTAGCTTTCGCTTATAAAGAAATAGACCACAATCCAAATAAACAAGAAATAGAAGAATTAGAAAAAGATTTAATATTTATTGGTATGGTAGGAATGATTGACCCACCAAGAGAAGAAGCAAAAAAAGCAGTAGAAAAATGTAAAACAGCAGGAATAAAAACTGTAATGATTACAGGAGATCATAAAATAACAGCAACAGCAATTGCAAAGAAACTAGGAATTTTAGAAAATGAAGATGAAGCAATAACAGGTTTAGAATTAGAAAAAATGTCAGATGAGGATTTAGAAAAAAATGTTAGACATTATTCTGTATATGCAAGAGTTTCACCAGAACATAAAGTTAGAATTGTAAGAGCTTGGCAAAAAAATGGAGAAATCGTTGCTATGACAGGAGATGGAGTAAATGATAGTCCAGCATTAAAGACTTCTGATATTGGATGTGCTATGGGAATGGTAGGAACAGACGTAGCAAAAGAAGCAGCAGATGTTATTTTAACAGATGATAATTTTGCAACTATTGTTTCAGCAGTAGAAGAAGGAAGAAGAATATATGACAACATTTTAAAAGTAATACAATTCTTATTATCTAGTAATGTTGGAGAAATATTTGTATTATTTTTTGCAACACTTTTTACACCATTATTTGCAAATATGTTTGGTATTACAGACATTACCCATTTAGAAATATTACTTCCAATTCATATATTATGGATTAATCTAGTAACAGATTCACTTCCAGCATTAGCATTAGCTTTTGACCCAGCAAATTCAAATATTATGAATAGAAAACCAGCAAAACCAAAAGCCGGAGTATTTACAAAAGGAATGACATGGCGCGTGATTTATCAAGGCTGTATGATAGGGATATTAACCCTAATTGCATTTATAATTGGATTAGCAACAACAACTACTGCAATTGATGGACTAACATTAGACCAATCAAAAATAGAAGTAGGTCAAACCATGGCTTTTATAACACTTGCTTTATCAGAATTGGTACATGTATTTAATGTAAGAGATAATACAAAATCACTATTTAAAACCAAAGTATTTAATAACAGTAAACTAATTTTAGCTGTTATAGGATCAGCATTATTAGTATTTATAATTCTTATGATACCTTTTTTAAGAAATATATTTAGTATACCAGTTCTACCATTAGGAAATATTTTAGAACTAATTGTATTAATTTTATCACCAATAATAATAGTTGAAATATTTAAATTACTTAAAATTAATACTACAAAAGATGAAAGAGAGTAAAAGTCATTATAAATTTTATACAAGTAAAATAATGGAGATATAATAAAAAATGAAATATATTAATACAAATAAATTAGAAACTTTAAAATTTAGTAGAGATAACACATATGTACTTATAGACTTTGACAATACAATTACTGGACATAATAGTGACGATTCGTGGGAAACAGCCGGAAAATTACTAGGAAAAAAATTTAATAAAGAATTAGAATTATTATGGAAAAAATACAGACCAATAGAGCTAGACTACAATATGCCATTTAATGAAAAAAATCAAGCTATGGAAAAATGGTATAGTGAATGCATGATGTTATACTATAAATATAAATTAACAAAAGACCAAGTAATTGAATCAGTAAAAACAGGTAATTTAATTTTAAGAGAAGGTGCAAAAAGATTTTTCAAAAAAGCTTATGAAGAAAATATACCAGTTATTATTTTGTCAGCTGGAATAGGAAATGTAATTGAAGAATTTTTAAAGCAAAAAGGATGTTATTATCCCAATATATATATAATTAGTAATTTTATTGAATTTGATGAAAATGGATTTGCAAAAACATTTGATATGAGCACAATGATACATACATTAAATAAATCCATAAAAGATAAGCTACCAACAAAAGAATTAAAAAGTAGAAAATATAAAATCTTAATAGGTGATTTAATAGAAGATATAAATATGCTAGAAAAAGAAGAATTAGATACTACACTAACAATTGGTATGTTAGACAATAATACAACACAGAATTTAGTAGAAATGTATAATAAAGTATTTGATATTTTATTAACAGAAGAAGATGTTTGTTTTGAAGAAATAAAAAAGTTATTAGAATAAAAATTACAATTATAAAAAATAATGAAAAAAACTGGAAAATTTTAAAAACGTATGATAAAATACTAAAAAAGGAGGAATTTTATATGGGAGAAACAAAAGAAAACAAGAAAATAAAAAACGGGAAACATCAAGCAAAACCTACTATAGGAGATATTATTTTTAGAATTTTAATTATAGTTGCTATCTTTTTTATAAGTGTTATCTTCTATGTATTCTATATAAAAAATATGTCAAGTGAACTCAAGAGTAGTAAAAATGAAGTAATAACACAAATTCAAAATTATTAATTAAAATGTAAAATTTTAAAGTGTCGTAGGAAAGCTTTCCCCTAAAAACGACACTTTTTGATTTTTTTTTATAAAATAACTACTAAAAAATACAAAAATGATATATAATAAATAAAAATAAAAAGGAATGTAATAAGAAATGGTTAATGATGAAAATAATGATTGTCATATCTATTATGTACAAACAACAAAAACAAAAAAATTAAATGAAAAAAAAGTAGCCATATTAATTTTAATAATTATAATATTATTTGCACTTATTTTTATTGCGAAAAATTTAATAGACTTAATATTTACAAGTAAAGATTATCAAGCACAAATATTAGCCATTCAAGAATGGGAAAAAGCAGAGCTTGCAAGAAAACAAGAGGAAGAAAGACTAAGAAAGCTACGAATACCAAAATTAACTCAAGAAGGAAAAGAAAATCTTTCAAATATCTACCATTCAGAGCAAAAAAGAGCTTTTTTAACTTTTGATGATGGACCATCTTCTGTAACACCAACAATATTAGATACTTTAAAACAAGAGAATATTAAAGCGACATTTTTTGTATTAGGCTCAAGAGTAGATGCTTTGCCAGAAACAGCAAAAAGGATATATGAAGAAGGACATTTTATTGCAAACCATGGATATTCTCATTCATATTCTGCTATATATTCTTCTCCACAAGCAGTATTAGATGAATTTAACAAGTGTAATGAATCTGTAAAAAAAGCAATTGGAGTTCCAGAATATAATTCTCATTTATTCAGGTTTCCAGGAGGATTTCCAGGAGGACCTTATGTAGATATTAAAGTACAAGCAAGAGAATTACTATCACAAAATGATATTTTATATGTTGATTGGAATGCACTTTCAGGAGATGCAGAAACAACAAAACCAACTGTAGAATTTGAAATGCAAAGAATACAAGAAACTGTATCAAATAAAAATAGTGTAGTAATATTAATGCATGATGCACAAGCTAAAAAAGTAACAGCAGAGGCTTTACCACAAATAATTAGTTGGTTAAAACAAAATGGTTATGAGTTTAAAACATTTTATGATATTATAAAATAAAGGAGAGAGAAAATTGCCGAAAGAAAGCATTGAAGAGAAATTAAAATACTTAGGACTAGATTTAGATAAAATACCAACAGCTATAAAAAAATTCCAACCATTAGAATTTAGAATTCCTAAATTCTATGATGAAAGGCAATATAGGCAATATAGATATATTCCGATAAAAGATATACAAATATTATTATCGCCAACAAATCGTTTAGATGAAATTGAAGAAAAATATAAAAAAGCAAGTCCATTAGTTGATTATTTAGATAATAAAAAAGAAGAAAACATTTTAAAACATACAACTTTTTTAAATATGTTAAAACAAATAAAAATAAAAGATATTGAAAAAGTAGAAAAAGAACAAGAAAATTTAAACAAAAAAATCCCCTTTAAAATAAAATTTGAAGGAAACTATTTATGGCAAATTTATTACTCAGAAAATACCGATAAATACTTTATGTTAGTACCAACAGAAGATACAAATTATTCTGCATTTTTCTTTTTATTAAAAAAACAATTGGAGAAAAAGAAAGCAGGTAAAATATTTGTACCAATTAGAAATGTTGGATATAGTAGAGAATTTTTAAAAAAATCTGAATTTGAAGATATAGAAAATTACTTATGGCTTTTTACAAAAGATTGGCCATTAATCT
>CANRFX010000069.1 GCA_947629995.1 uncultured Clostridia bacterium
CTTTATTTTCTAATTCCTTTTTGTATTTTAAAAAATTTTGAGGTTTTAATAGTTCATTTAAATTTTCTAATTTTTTTAACTTTTCTTCTCTTTCTTCTAGCATTAGTTTTGAAAGAATTTTTACACTAAATATTTTTTGTTCTAATGGCAAATATTCATTTCTTTGCTCATATTCTTGTTGTAAATTTTTTTTATTATTAATAGTTTCATCTATTTGTTTAATTTCTTTTGTTAAATTTTTTTTCTCTTCTATTAATTCCTGTATAAAATCCTCATTATTTTTAATTTTATTTAATTTCGTTCTTACATCTTTTTCTTCCTTTTGAAGTATTGTTTTTAACTTTGCATTATATCTAAATCCTAATAATACAGACAATTTGCATAAAATTTCTACAAGTTCTTTTTGCTTTTTCTCACCATAGTAAATTTCCAAATTATTTTGAAACTCTTCAAAATAATCAATAATTGATTTGCTATTTTTAATCCAATGATTTAGAAATTTATTTCCTACCAACATTCTTATATTTTGATAAGCTAAGTTATGATAAATGCTTTCGATTTCTCTTGGTATAGTTGTCCAAGAATATCCGTTGAAATCACGCATTGGTTCAACTGTATCAATATTATTACCTACATTTATTAAATCTGACAATGTTTTGTTTATTACATAATATTTATCTTTTATAATTTTTTCGTTTTTACTTATTTTTGAAATACAATATAGTAATTTTCTTTCAACTGGATAACAAATAATCCTTTTTTTGTTTTTTTCTACTAAAAAAGTTTTATTTCCAAGCATTTTACTTTCTTCAGAATTTAATTTAATAATTTTTATATCATTGCAATTATCTTTAATACCATTTATTATATTTTCTATAAATTCTTCTTTAGTTTCTACATCTTGTTTTACTTTTTCATAATCTTTATAAGATGCTTCTATTTTATACAATATGCTAAGAAGAATACTTTTTACATTTTCGTCAAAGTATTTTTTTTCTAAAACTTCTTCAAGTTCATTATTATAATCTTTTTTAACGATTTTTTCTAATAACTTGTCTGTTTTCTTCTGCAAAATATTTCTCCTTTCGCATAAAACTTTAATTATTTTCTTCTAAATTTGATCCCATTTTTAATTCATTCCACTTATCTAAAGTCATAAGAACTTCTCTAGGTTTGCTTCCTTGATATCCTGAAATTACGCCTCTTTCTTCCATTTGGTCAATAATTCTACCTGCCCTTGCATATCCAACTTTAAACCTTCTTTGGATAAAAGAAGTTGATGCTTGTCCGAGTTTCTACTACAGTTTGTATTGCATCCATTAAAAATGGATCTGTATCATCTTCTTCTGATTCTTCTTGTGCTATTTCTTTGTCTGTCTTATTATTATTTTCTATGCTTTCTAAAATATCTTCACTATATGTTGCTGTTCCATTTGATTTAATAAAATCAACTATCTTTTCTACTTCTTCATCTGTTACAAAAGCACCTTGTACTCTAGATGGTTTTGGACTACCTGATGGGAAGTATAACATATCTCCTTTTCCTAATAATTTTTCTGCGCCAATACTATCTAAAATTGTTCTAGAATCTACTTGAGAAGATACCGCAAATGCAATCCTAGATGGAACATTTGCTTTAATTAGACCTGTAATAACATCAACAGATGGTCTTTGTGTTGCAATTACTAAATGCATTCCTGCTGCCCTTGCTTTTTGTGCTAATCTACAAATTGCATCTTCCACATCTCCTTTTGCTACCATCATTAAATCTGCTAACTCATCTACAATAATAACTATTTGTGGTAATTTACCTGCTCCTTCTTCCTTTTCTATAACTTTATTATATCCTTTTAAATCTCTTACACCTTTTTGTGCAAATAAATTATACCTATTGTCCATTTCTTGAACTGCCCAAGCTAAAGCTCCAGCTGCTTTTCTAGGATCTGTTACAACCGGTATTAATAAATGTGGTATTCCATTATATACCGATAATTCTACTACTTTTGGATCTACCATTACAAATTTTACTTCACTTGGTTTAGCATGGTATATTATGCTTGTAATAATTGTATTTATACATACACTTTTTCCTGATCCAGTTGCACCTGCAATCAATACATGTGGCATTTTTGAAATATCTGCTAATTGAATATTTCCTGCTGCATCTTTTCCTAAAGCAATTGTTAGTTTTGATTTACTTTCTTGAAATTCGCTACTATCTAAAACTTCTCTTAAATGTACAGCTTCTCTTTGACTGTTTGGTACTTCAATTCCAACTGCTTGTTTTCCTGGAATTGGTGCTTCAATTCTTATTGTTTCTGCTGCTAAATTAAGTGCTATATCATCTGCTAAATTTGCAATTTTACTAACTCTTACACCTTCTGCTGGTTTTAATTCATATCTTGTAATTGCTGGACCAACTGATACATTTTCTACTTTAGCTGATACTCCAAAACTATATAAAGTTTTTTGTAACTTAGTTGCTGTATCTGTTAGAGCTTTTGCTCCACCTTTTAATGCTTTTTTTTCTGATTTGCTAAGTAACTCTATTGGTGGATATTCGTAATGTTCATCTTCTACAACCATTGCATGTTCTAATTGTAACACTGCTTTTTTCTTGTCTTCTTTTTCTTCTTCCACATCTTTAAATAAGTTGTTTTCAATTACATCTGGTTGCATTTTTTCTTTAGATTGTTTAGTTAGTGGCTCTAAATCTTCTCCTGTATGATCATACTTCTTTAATCCTGCTTTTTCTTCTTGGTTATCTACTAACCTTCCTCCAAAATTAATTTTAATCTGATTTTCAATTGGTAATTTTTCTTGCTCTTTTGCAGCTAATTTTTCTTCTCTTTCTCTTTTCTTTCTTTCTCGATACGTCTCTTTTGGTTCTCTATTAGAGGTTGTTGCTGCTTCTTCTTGCTTTCTTAGTTCTTCTTTATTTGCTAATCTTTCTTCTCGTCTTTCTTGAATTCTATCCATAATACTACTAATTAATTCTGACATATTGATTCCAAACGTAAATACTACTAAAATTGCAGCTACTCCAAAACAGAAAATAATTGCTCCAATTGTTCCTAATAATTTTGTTAATGGAACTGCACCTAATGTTCCAATTGCTCCTCCACCTTTACTTTGTGAACCCAAATAATAAGCATCTTTTATTACTTCTGATAATTCTTTATTATTTTGTAACTCCCCAGATGCAAATTGAAATACACTAAAAGCAATGGATAAACAAACTAATAAGATACCATATTGTATAAGTTTTGATATTAAATCTTCACTTCCATCTGATGCCAATTTAATTGCTATAATAAAAATTCCAACTGGTAATACATATTGTATAATTCCTAACATTCCGCCCAGTATTTCATTTAATTTTAATCCTATTACACCAGATTTCGTAAATATTAAAACTGCTAAAAGAATGCTTAATATTATTAAAGAAATCACTGCTATGTCTACTTTAGATGCTTTTGTTCTACTTTTTTTATATCTTCTTTTTTTTGCCATTTTTACAATTTCCTTTCTATTCTTTTTAAAAAAGAAATTTAAAGAACTTCCTAAATTCCATTTTAATCTTTGAAAAGCCAGATACCAAAAGTCATTGTTTGGTGACTTCTGACATCTGACTTTTAGTTTTTTTATTTTAATTCTTTTCTACTATTTTGTATTGTTTTTATATTATCTTCTAAAGAAATTTGCATTAAATTTAGTGCCTCTGCCATTTGGCTTCCTAATTTATTTAATGTATTATTTAATACATCTTCTGTAGTTGCAAGCAAACTATCTGCGTATTCTTTTGTTCCTTTTGAAATTTCTCTTGACATTTCATTTGCTGTTTCTATAATTTCTGTTTTTTGGTCATAAGCTTTTCTAGTTATTTCATGTTCATCAATCATTGCAATAATCCTATTTTCTGCTTCTTTTACTATTCCATCTGCTTCTTTTTTAGCTTCTACTAAGATCCTTTGTCTTTCTTCTTTTACCCATTTTGCTTGCTTTAATTCATCAGGAAGTTTTAACCTGATTTCTTTGATTAAATCTAGCATCTGTTCCTTATCTACAATTCCTTTTGTAGAAAAAGGTACATTTTTGCTTTTTTCTAATAATTCCTCCAACGTTTCTAATAATGTAAATATTTCCATGGTTTACCCCTTCCTTTTTTTGCTTAAGAAGATAAGATGTACTCTTCCATATTTCCTTGTATCTGTTATTTCTACATTCAATTGTTCTATTTCTTTTTTTATTCTTTCTTCTTGATCAGTTTCAATAATAATTATACTATCGTTTTTTATTAAATCTTCTTGTTCCATTATTTTGATTGCCTGATACGCAAAATCTGTGTTATATGGTGGATCTAAAAATATAATATTAGGTTTTTCTTTTAATTTGTTTTTTAGTAAATTTTCAAAATCAGTTTGATATAATTGTGTGTTTTCTTCTGTATGAGTTTTTTCTATATTTTTCTTAATTATTGCTATAGCTTGTCTTTCATTGTCACATAAAATTGCTTTTTTGGCTCCTCTACTTACTGCTTCTATTCCGGCAAGCTCCACTGCCTGAAAATAAATCCAGAAAAATACTATCTTTAATATCATTTTGAAGAATATTAAACAATGATTCCCTTACTCTATCTAATGTTGGCCTTGTATTTTTTCCTTCTAACGTATATAATTTTGTTCCTTTTGCTTTTCCACCTATAATTCTCATACTATTATTTTATTCCTTTTTATTTTAATGTCAAGCATATTCATAAAAATGTAACATACATTTAATAGTTCTGTAATATATTTCCTAAATTGTAACATTTTTCTACTTATAAACATAAAAAAGACTATCTGTTTCGACAGCCTTTTTTCTTTTGTTTTATATGTCTTCGTTATTGATATCTTTTAATAATTCTAATTGAGAAATTAGTAATGATTCCATTTTTGCTTTATAAACATCAAATTGTTTTTTTATATCTTCTAGTTCTTTTCTTTTTAATTTTATTTCATTTTCTAAATTATTTATTTCTTTTTGTCCTGATTCTTTTGCTTCACTAATAATTTGTTCTGCTTGCTTATTTGCTACTCTTTTAACATCTTCTGCTGTTGTTTGCGCCATTAGTAAAGTATTTTGTAGTGTTTCTTCAATGTTTTTATAATGTTCCATACTATTTTCTAATTCTGCAATTTTGCTTCTTAATTCTGTTGCTTCTTTATAGTTTTTTGTATAGTCCACTGTTAAATCATCTAAAAAATCATCTACTTCTTCTACACTATATCCATTCATCATTTGTTTAGAGAATTTTTTGTTTTCAATATCTAATGGTGTTATCATTTTTTTCCTCCTTAAATAAATGGACTTACTTAATTCACTCCATTATTTTTTAACCATGAAACAGAAAGTTTGCTTTTCATTTCTTCTCTTGCCATTTCATTTGTAATTTCATAATTAGATGGTGCTACTAAAAAGATTGAATTTGATATTTTTTGAATATATCCATCTAAAGCATATACTCCACCACTTATAAAATCAACAATACGTCTTGCAACATCTTTATTTACATACTCCAAATTAACAATAACAGATTTTTTTTCTTTTAAAAAGCTACAAATTTCATCTGATTGTTCAAATGTAGTAGGTTGTGATATTACCATTTTAATCGCATTTGT
>CANRFX010000070.1 GCA_947629995.1 uncultured Clostridia bacterium
GTACTTTAATTTGGACATCTTGTATAATATCTTCAATTGAATGATTTTTTGTTTTATCATAAATAATTTCTAATTTATAGTTATGTTCTTCTAATTTTCCTTTTGGTATAGAAATATTTTCTGTTTTGTTGTTTGTTAACTTTATTTCTTCTTCATCTTTATATAATTTAAATGATATACTTTCTTCTTTGTTATTTAAAATTTCTATGTAATATTCTAAATCTATTTGATTTATTTCTCCATTTTGTAAACTATTTTTTACTTTAAAATTATAATATTCTTTTTCGTTTTTACCATTTATTTCTATAGCAGGATTATTTTCTACTACTAAGATAGGTTTTGCAATTTCTCCATTTGCTAATATATTTATACTTTGATATGATTTTCCCATACTATATCCAGAAAAAAATAATAATAAGATTATCACAATAATAAAAGTAATTGTTAACTCTTTTTTTCTAGTTTTTTTTATTTTGTCTTTTTTCATTTTCCCTCCTGTTGTTTTTTATTTAGTAGAGACAAGCATTTATACTTGTCTCTACTTATTTTAAGTATTGACTAGTAAAATTCATTTTCTTATTTCTATTATTCATAATTAATTTAATTAGGTTTCATTTGTGTTCCTGTAACAACTATATCAAAACTATAATCTGTTATAGTTTGTGATTCTTGTGTATCTATTTTATCGTTGCGAGCTTTTTCTTCTTCTGAGCTTCCTGTTTCAAATGGCCATTCCCATTCAATAGTATGTGTTAGTTTTTTTACTTGATCGTCTTGGTTACTTTGCCCTGATAAAAATTCTTCTAGTTCTGATAAATTATTACATTCATGATCTTTGTATTTGAATTTTAAGTTTGTTGGTTTAACTGTCTCGTTTTCAAATTTAATATCATATTGTATTCTAACTTGTGCTTCTGTACAATCTACTATAATATCAAAACTTCCTTTTGTTCCTGGTGCTATTTTATTTTTAGCAACAGTTGCAAGATTTTGAATTGATGCTAATTTTATATTTTGTATTTCTTCTGAACTTTCATTTACTTTAAAATACCACTTGGCAATTTCGGCTGTTGCATCTCCTCTTATTTCTGCTGTATATTTTGAAAAGCTCTTTCTTCCTATAAAAGCTAATATTACACAAGATAAAATAGCAATTACTAATATTATTTTTTTCTTTTTACTCAAATAGGCAAGCCTCCTTTCTGTTTAATATTTGTTTGTTTGGATTTTTACGATAAAATTTTGAAAAAAAATTTTTTGAATGAATTATAGAAATTCGAAAATGTATTTTTATTATAATTGCATATTTCAAAATTGTCAACTATTTTTCATCGCAATATTCGACACTTTACGACTTTTAAATCTAAATAATAAGTATTGACTTTTCCATTTTTTTACAGTATAATACTTATATATTTTCTATCTTTTATTTTTTTCATTTTTTCCCTAATTAAAAAAATTAATAAAAAAGGAGGTATGCCTATTGCAAAAAGCAATAAAAATTTTAATCTGTTTATTTCTATTTTTTAGTTGTCCTATGTTTTTCCCATTTTGTTCTGCAAAATATGTAATAGAAGATCTTTATAAAATTGCAACTTTAAATATTGATTGTTCGAAACCAAAATTTGATTTTGTTGATGTTGATATTTCCAATGTAGACTCTTCTGGCCCTGACAATAAAAATAATCTTATTACCATTCATTTTAAAGTTACTGAAAAACATATTGTAAAAAACAATATATCTCAAGATAACATTAAAATATATGTCGATAATAAGATTATAACGCCAGAATATAGGGATCTTTTCGTTGCTTATAAGGGTACAAATGAATTAATTTATGAATTTTCGTTTGTTCATGTAGCAAGTGATAATTCTTTAATTATTGAAATTCCTGAAGGAGTAATTGTAGATAGTTCTTCTTTGACCAATGATAAATCAACTTTTTTCATAAATAATAATTCTTAATTTATTTTTTGTTTACACCAATTATTCCACCTAGCACTCCAAAAATCATTCCAATTATAATCATAATTATGCTTTCCCATTTTAATCCAAAATGCCAATTTAACATACTTGAAGTAAAATAAATTATAATCATATACATTCCACCAATAATTGCACCATTCACTAGTCCATTTTTTTTGATTTTTATGTTTCCAATTGAGCTTCCAATTAAAATACTTATTGCAGTTACTACAATTATAACCGGATTAATTATACTTTCACTTACTTGTGTGTATGTTAAAATAGTCGCAAAAATTAGTAATAATATAAATGTTGTTATAAGTGCAATTATAACTCCTTTTGCTATGTTAACGACGGTTTTATCCATTTTTTCTATTTCTCCTTTTTTCTTTTTTTATTTAATGTTTATGAGATAAATAAAAAGAATAGAACTTCCAAAATTGTAATATTTTTTATAAATTATGTTTTTCATAAAATACAACTTGTTTTCATATTATTGTTATATAAAATTTTAAATAAAGAGGTATTTTATGATGGCTAAAACAAATATATATGTAATAAAACTAAAAAGAAATTTTTTACCAATTTTATTTTTAGGTTTTACTTTGTCTTTATTATTATTTTCAAATAGCAATCTTCCTGCTGTAAGATCAGGTTTATCTTTATGGGCCAATTCTGTTGTGCCATCCTTATTTCCTTTTTTTGTTGCTACCGAATTACTAATGCATACAAATATTGTTACTTTACTTGGTCACTTTTTAAATAATTTTATGAAGCCTTTATTTAATATACGTGGAGAAGGTGCTTTTGCATTTATTATGGGAATAATTAGTGGTTATCCAATAGGTGCAAAAATTGCAACTAATTTTAGAGAAAATAATATTTGTAGTAAAGAAGAATGTGAAAGGTTACTTAGTTTTACAAATAATTCTGGACCTTTATTTATTATTGGTACAGTTGGAATATTAATGTTTAGAAACACTATTATTGGAATTTTATTGTTTTGTACTCATCT
The DNA here is from genome assembly GCA_947629995.1 of uncultured Clostridia bacterium. Taxonomy (GTDB): domain Bacteria; phylum Bacillota; class Clostridia; order TANB77; family CAG-508; genus CAG-269. The sequence goes on from CANRFX010000070.1 coordinate 2,982, forward strand.
ATTTGCATGCATTACGGTTGGTATTCTTTTTCGTTTTTGGAAAAAAGAAAAAGAAACATTTAAAAATCATTCTAAAAATGTTTCTTTTTCATCTTCTAAAGACTACGTATCTTTTTCTAATTTAGGAGAAATTTTAGCACAAAGTATTACAAGTAGCATATCTACCATTCTTTTAATTGGTGGTTTTGTTGTTATTTTTTCTAGTGTGATTTCTATTTTAGAAGCAAGTGGTATTTTAAATAGTTTGACTGTTTTAATTTCTCCTTTTTTTAAGATATTTAATATTGATTCTAGCTTTGTTCAAGCTATTTTAACTGGCATATTAGAAATTACAAATGGAATTAATACTATTTCTTCTATTGCTTCTCGAAAACTTTCTATTAATATTATATTAGTTGCTTTTTTACTTGGATTTGGTGGAATTTCTGTTTTGTTACAGGTTTGGAGCATTGTGTCTAAAACGGATTTATCTATTAAACCATATGTTTATGGAAAATTATTGCAAGGATTGTTTGCAAGTGTTTATACTTATATATTTATGAATATTTTTCCGTTTTTAAATTTTGATTTATCCTAAAAAGCTAACTAATTCTTATTAAAAATACATAAGCAAACTTGATTTTAAAACTTTTGTTTTGTATAATAATATAAATTAATCCTTAATTTAAAATGGAGGTTTGAAAAGGAATAGAAATACTATTGAATTTTTAGGTATTTGGGAAGAAATACATAATCCTAATTTTAATTATGGCGAATTTGCCACAATTAAAAGTCAAGCAGGACTAAATAGCTATAAGATTAGTGTTAAAGAATGGACAGAAAAAACAAATGCAATTGGGATAATATCAAAAGCTGGAAGATATGGAGGAACTTATGCTCACAAAGATATTGCTTTTGAATTTGGAATGTGGATTAGTCCAAAATTTAAACTATTATTAATAAAAGAATTTGAAAGGTTAAAAGCAGAAGAAGCTGATGTATTAAATATGGCGTTATTTGGTATGACTGCAAAAGAATGGCGTGATAGAAATCCTAATTTAACAGGAAATATAAGAGATTATGCAACAATTAATGAATTAATATGTTTAGCAAATTTAGAAAATTTAAATTCTGTTTATATAAACGAAGGATTAAAACAATCTGAAAGGCTAAAAAGACTAAATCAAATTGCTATATCGCAAATTCAAATACTAAATAAAACAGATAAAAAATATTTAAAATAATACAACAGTTAAATGATATTTTAAATATTTTTGACATGTGCTATAATAAAATAAAAAATATTACGGAGATAAAAATGGAAAAATATTTTGAAAGATTAAAAAATAAATTATTGGAAATATACCAAGCTAAAGATTTGGATGCTGATTCTATATATAATATGATTATTAGCGAAAGTGAAGGGAAAAATATCAATTCAAATTTTAGCGAAGCCCTAAATAACTTATGTTTATATTTATATTATAAAGAGAATGATTTACAATCGTTAACTAAAAATGAATTACCATTTAACATTGAAAAAGGGTTGGATTTTAAAGATTTTTGTGAATGGTTAAATAAATATAAGTTATATAGTTTTAGTGGATTAATTAAAGATGATAACTATTATAATTTAATTTCTAGAGCATTGTCTAACAGGGGAAATGTAATTGAATCATTTGAATGGAAGGCTTTTCATAAAGATAGATTAGAAAATAAAACTTCAACAACAAGTCCAAATTTTTCATATAAGATATATCTACCTATCGCAAATGATTCCTTAGAATACTTTGCATTAAGATTATTAGGAAAATGTGTAGGAAAAAATATTAATTATGATTTTAAAATAAATAATAATCCTAATATTAGTAGATCAGATAATGTTGTTGTGTATGCATCAGCTGAAAATTTTAATGACTATATTAATGTAATTAATTCTATACTTGAAAATGGTAATATTACATTAAATGAAAATCAACAGCACTTATTAGCATTTCCATACAGAAAAGGTATTTCTGTAGCTCCATACATCGATAATGGGAATGAATCATTTAGCAGTATAGTTTGCAATAGAATATTTGAATTAAAAAATAGCTCATCATCCTTTGAAGACTTTAATTCACAAGTTGCTGCTATGATGAATGATTATTATAAAAAATTAAGTAATATTGGAAATTTTGAAATTAGTAAAGAAAATGATTATGACAGATAGATATACAAATGCTTTTTTTGATTAATCAACTGTTAAAATTAGTATAGCACAAAACAAAAAAACTGACAACTTTTTTAGGGAATCTTTCTTATTAAGTTAAAAGGCATCAAAAAAATCAACCTTTTACAGTTGATTTATCAATACTTTCGTCTGGTGCGACGATTTTACTTATTGGAGTGGATGTCGTAGTTATCTACAACTTTTTCTCTCTTGGACGATTGATACAAATATCAATCAATTTATTAAAGTATATCATAATTGAAGCAAATTGCAATAGTATAATTAAAAATATTTTTCAAAAATTTGTTCTGTTCGCTTGTATTTTATCTAATAATGTTGTATATTGGTACACATAGGAAATGAGAATAAGCAGATGTGGTTTGCCACTTTTAATCCACAACATCAGTTGTGAGAATGGAGG
>CANRFX010000071.1 GCA_947629995.1 uncultured Clostridia bacterium
ACAAATAATAAAATATATTTTAGAATTACAAAAATTATTTTTATCTTGTTATAAGACGAAAATAAAGAATTTAAGTAACAAACAAGAACTTATAAAATTAATTTATGAATTTCGTTATTATTGTTTTTTACCAATTACAGAAAAAAAGTTAATAAGTGAAGTTCCCGAACTTTTCACTTCTGTTCAAGAAGTACAAATGCAATTAATAAAAAAAGCACATGAACTAAAAGTGATTGATTATTTTTCAAAGGAAGAAGAGATTGATTATAAAATTTTAAAAAATATATTTTTAGTGAGAGTTATCAATTTAGAAAGTGTTTATATTAAAATTACTAAAGAAAAAGAAAACTATTATATTCAATTGTTTGATGAAAATGCTTTTGAAGAAAAAATAAAATTAGAAGGACTAGAAAATATCAATAAAAAAAATTTAAACTTTAAAATAAACAAAAAAATAAAAATTTTTAATTAATGGAGGAAATTACATGAAAATAACATTTTTAGGTGCAACAAAAACAGTTACAGGATCTAACTTTTTGGTAGAGGCATGTCGGAAAGAAATTTATAGTTGATTGTGGAATGTGGCAAGGAAAACAGGAGTTAGAAGAGCAAAATCAAGAAGAATTTGAATTTGTACCAAGTGATATTGATTTTATGCTATTGACACATGCTCACATTGACCATTCTGGAAGGATTCCTAAATTATATAATGAAGGATTTAGAAATAAAATTTATGCTCATAAAGCAACATGCGATTTGTGTGCTTTAATGCTACCAGATAGTCGGACATATCCAAGAGATGGAAATTGAATGGAGAAATAGAAAAAGAAAGAGAAAGGGAGAAAAAGAACTTCCACCATTATATACAGCAGAAGAAGCAGTAAGATGTTTAGAGATTTTCGAACCAGTTCAATATGACGAAATTGTAGAAATTACAGAAGATATTCATGTAAGATTTAATGATGCAGGACATATGCTAGGTTCTAGTATTATTGAGTTATGGACTAAAGAAGATGGTAAAGAAACAAAAACTGTATTTACAGGAGATTTAGGAAATAATGATATACCATTACTTGATTCCCCAACTATGATAGAGAGTGCAGATTATTTAGTTATGGAATCAACATATGGAAGCAGACTTCATGTAAGAAATGATGAAAAAGCAGAATTATTTTTAAACATAGTATCAGAAACACTAGATAATGGAGGAACAGTTGTAATACCATCTTTTGCAGTAGGAAGAACGCAAGAAATCTTATATGAAATTAATAAATTAAAAGAAATTAAAGATGACGAAGAATTTATTCATAAATATAAAACTTTGATGAAATCAAATGTATATGTAGATAGTCCATTGGCAATATCTGCAACAGAAGTATTCAGAGAAAATACAAATCTTTTTGAACCAGAAATTAAAGAAGCAATTATAAAAGGAGACAATCCTTTAGAATTCCCAGGGCTAAAATTTACGCAAACAGCAGATGAATCAAAAGCTTTAAATGAAGATCCAACACCAAGTATTATAATATCTGCAAGTGGAATGTGTGATGTAGGTAGAATAAAACATCATTTAAAACATAACTTATGGAATCCAAAATCAACAATACTATTTGTAGGATATCAAGCACCAGGAACACTTGGATATAGCATTGTAAATGGTGCCAAAAAAGTAAAAATATTTGGTGAAGAAATAGCAGTAAATGCTAGAATTGAATATATAGAAGGTTATTCTGGACATGCTGATCAAGAAGGATTAATGAATTTCATTTATTCTTTTATACAAAAACCTAAACATATATTTTTAGTACACGGAGAAGAAGAATCACGGAAAAGTTCTAAAAGAAAAAATCGAGCAAGATGCGAAAATTGGTGTTACTATACCAGACTTTGGTGAGACTTATGAATTAAGTCCAATAACAGTAAACGAACCTTTAGATAATACTTCAAGCATAGTAAAAATGACAGATAAAATAGAAAGGAAAACAAAATACTCAAATCTAAGAACAGAAATATTTGAAAGATTAGAAAAACTAAAAGATGAAATGAACGATATGGACACCTATGTAAGGCAAGATATTGATGACAGAAATTTAAGAGATGAGGATATCTTTAGAATTAATGAAAAGATAAAAGAATTAGAAAAGCAAATCATAAACGTAATAGAAGGCTAGGTGTTTTTTGGGACGGGGTCAAAAAACACCTTAAGCCTTAAATAAAACGATAGATAAATAAAAAAATAAGAGATAGAAGGGTAAGGTGTTTTTTGACCCCGTCCCAAAAAACACCTAAGGGGAGAAATGGAAAATAAGTATTATAATGAAGCGATAATTGGAAATAAAAATATGTTAGCAACTTTTTCAAGTAAAGGAGAAATGCAAAGAATATATTTTCCTAATAAAGATAGTAGGCAATATATTGAATTTTTTCATACAGGAGTTAAAATTAATAATTCTGATTTAATTTATTTACATGATGATGTAAATAATGTTTACAAACAATACTATGATACTGACACAAATATACTAAATACAGAAATAACTAATACTTATTTTAATTTAAAAATAGTACAAACAGATTATATTATGATAAAAGAGAATGTATTAGTGAAAAAGTACATTTTCTTGAATAATGGAAAAATTGATTTAGATACTAGTTTTTATATTCATTCTGAATTGTTATCTGATTATAACAATCAAGTGGGTTGTAAGATAGTAAATGGAGGAATGATGCAATATGCACATGACTTCAATTTCTCATGCTTTGCAAAAGGGTATATGCTTAGTAAACATCAAATTAATGGAAGTAAAGATACAATTGGAAGAGGAGAAATTTCAGATAAAGATTATATTGGAATGTCAAAAGATGCAAGTATTTGTTATGATTTGGGAGTAATTAAGCCAAAGGAAAAGAAAAGTATAGAAATTTGTATTATGATTTCAGAAAATCAAAATATATCAGAAATGGAAAATGAAATTGAGAGAGTAAAAAAGATTGATTTGCATAAGGAATTTAACAATGCTAAAATATACTGGAGAAAATATGTAAAAGCACATAATGGATTAAATTTAAAAGAACCAGAAAATAGTTATGAGGAAAAAATATATGACATTTACAAGAGAAGCATTTTATTATTTCCACTATTAAGTAATCAAGAAACAGGTGGAATGATTGCATCTCCAGAAATTGATGAGAATTTTACTCGTTGTGGTAGATATGCTTATTGTTGGACAAGAGATGCAGTTTTCATGACAAAGGCTTTAGATATTTTGAAAATGGAAAAAGAAGTAGAAAAATTTTATAAAATATTTTGCAAAAAAACACAAAGTAAGAATGGAATGTGGGAGCAAAGATTTTATACAGATGGAAGTTTAGCACCATGTTGGGGATATCAAGTAGACGAAACAGCAAGTGTTATATATGGGGTATATGAGCATTATAAATATACAAAATCAGAAAAATTCTTAAAAGATAATCTTTCTATGTGTGAAAAGGCAATTGAATTTTTAAAAAGATATGTGCAAGATTGGTTAAATATAGAAGGAAAAGATGAACATGATAAAGATATTGTAAAACAAGAGATTGAAAAAAGTATTAACAGACAAGGACATACATACCATGTAAGCTATGACATTTGGGAAATGTGTGAAGGAATTCATTTATATTCTTTAGCAAGCATTTATGCTGCATTTGATTGTATTATAAAAATTTATAAGGTATTAGGTGATAAAACATCTGATTTTGAAAATAATAGATTAAAGGAAGAAAAAATTACAAAAAGTAAAGAGGAATTAGAAACATTACAAACTGAAATAAAAAAATATATTAATGAAAATTTATATGACGAAGAGAAGAAATCATATGTAAGAAATCCAGAAGATAAAAAGATGGATATTAGCATATTAGGAGCTGTAACGCCTTTTAATGTGTTTAAAGCAAAAGATAAAAAAATAGTAAATACAATAGAAAGAATTAATTTATCAATTAGAACATATACTGGTGGATATCAAAGATTTGAGCAAGACCATTATATGAATGGAAATCCTTGGCCAATTGCAAATTTATGGATGACTTTATATTATTTAGAAACAGGAGAAAAGAAGAAAGCAAAAGAAGCATTTGATTTTGTTGTAAAAACAGCAGGAAGGCATAATTTCTTGGGAGAGCAAGTAGATAATAGCACATTAAAGCCAAACTGGGTTCTAGGATTAGGGTGGTCACATGCTATGTTTATTATAGTATTAGAAAAGTTATATGGTAAAAGTTAAAATAAAAATAGGCACTAATATAACTTTTTATAAATGTTGTGCTTAATAGACAACTAACTTCATTCTAAAAAACAAAAAAAGACTTGAAAAGTAATATTTTTTGATATAGAATAGAATTGCCAAGGAAAAATTGGTAATAATATAATAAAAAATAAGGAGGAATTTTATTATGTCAGTAAAAATTGGAATTAATGGTTTTGGAAGAATTGGAAAATTAACATTCCAAGCAGCATTAAAAAAAGAAGGAGTAGAAGTAATAGCAATAAATGATCCATTTATAACAGCAGATTATATGGCTTATATGACAAAATATGATACTGTTCATGGAAAATTTGAAGGGACAGTAGAAGGAAAGGATAATGTATTAATTGTAAATGGAAAAGAAATAAAAGTATTTAATGAAATGGATCCTCATAATATACCATGGGGAGAATTAGGAGTAGATTACGTATTAGAATGTTCAGGAGTATTTACAACTTTAGAAAAAGCACAAGCACACATCGATAGCGGAGCTAAAAAAGTAATAATTAGTGCACCATCTAAAGATGCTCCAATGTTTGTTATGGGTGTAAATCACACAGAATATGATCCAAGTATGACTATTGTATCAAATGCATCTTGTACAACAAACTGTTTAGCACCACTTGCAAAAGTTATACATGATAATTTTGGAATTAAAGATGGTTTAATGACAACAGTTCACTCAATAACAGCAACACAAAAAACAGTAGATGGAGCATCTAAAAAGGATTGGAGAGGTGGTAGAGCTGCTAGTGCTAATATTATACCATCATCTACAGGAGCTGCTAAAGCAGTAGGAAAAGTTATTCCATCTTTAAATGGAAAATTAACAGGAATGGCATTTAGAGTTCCAACCGTTGATGTTTCTGTAGTAGATTTAACTTGTAACCTAGAAAAGCCAACTACTTATGAAGAAATTTGTAGCGTTATGAAAAAAGCATCTGAAAATGAAATGAAAGGTATTGTAGAATATGTAGAAGATCCAGTTGTTTCTTCTGATTTTATTACAGACCCACATACTTCTATATTTGATGCTACAGCAGGAATCATGTTAACAGATACTTTTGTAAAATTAGTTGCATGGTATGACAATGAATGGGGATATTCAAATAAATTAGTAGACTTAGCATGCTATATTGCCTCTAAAGAATAAATTGTCGTTGGGGACGGAGCAATTTGACAATTTTTTTGCGAATAACGTGCAAATAAAAAGTTTAATATATTTTTTATTAATAACTCCCAGCTGCATAACAGACTATAAAAAAA
>CANRFX010000072.1 GCA_947629995.1 uncultured Clostridia bacterium
GGACAAATAGTTTGTGATTTAGTAGAACAAGATGAAAATTTATTATTAAAATGTGGTTTTGATAAAAATGTTACTGGCGAATTTGCTTTTCCTGTTTTTGATAAAATTGAAAATATTACAGAAAAGCCTGATGTTATTATAGACTTTTCTGTACCAGTAGCTACTTTTCAGATTTTAAAATATGCAAGCCAAAATAAAATACCTGTCGTGATTGCAACAACTGGATTTTCTGATGAAGAAGAAAATCAAATTAAGGAATATAGTAAAAAAATTCCTATTTTTAAATCTGCCAATATGTCTTATGACATTATGATTATGAAAAAATTAGTACAATGGCTTGCTCCTTTATTAAAAGATACTGATATTGAAATAACAGAAACACATCATAATAGAAAAATTGATAGTCCAAGTGGAACTGCTCAAATGCTTGCTGATTCTATAAATCAGACTCTTGGAAATCATCTTCATTGTGAATATAATAGACATGATAAGCGTCAAAAAAGAGATAAAAATGAAATAGGTATGAATTCAATTCGTGGTGGTAATATTGTTGGAGAACATACTGTTCAATTTTTTGGAGAATTTGAAACTTTTGAATTAAAACATACATCTTATTCCAGAAATGTATTTGCTGAAGGAGCAATTAAAGCTGCAAAATTTTTAATTGAAAAACCTGTTGGTTTCTATTGTATGGAAGATATGTTTGATTTATAAATTTCTGATTAATATAAAAAAATAAATTGTTTTAGATTATTTCTAAAACAATTTTTTTTAAGAATTATTTTCAATATAAAGCTGGTCGAAAAGAACTGCGGAAGCTGGCATTAGTCGTATCGGCGCAGCCTCGGCTAGATACTGGATCGTCTGGACTATTATTGCTGAAATTGCCTCCTCGACCGCTACACGGAGAGCTGTCGTCCTCAAGTGCATGCTCTAATGTCCAGTCAAATTCATTTCCTGCAAAATCATAGATATTTAATCTTTTTGTTTTTTCTGATGCTCCTGTTGATAATAATATATTATTATTAGCTGTTTTATCACCCGATACGTTACTCCAACTTGATGTAAAACTTTTTGCATTACTACTTAAATTATTTAAACTTACATTTTTATAATTTCCCCAATCTTTACTGTCTGAATTTATACTTGCTACTATGCTTGCTCTTTGTCCTTCCCCTTCTTCTCCCAGTTTTGCTACTTCCTTTTCTTCTATAAACTTGCACACTAAATCCCATTGAATTCCAAATAATAAACTACTTGTTTTACTATCATCTGGTGCCATGGCATTTGCAAGTGTTTGTGCTTCGCTACATGTTACAAAATTATATGGAATTGCATCTTTTTGACTTATTGCTTTTGTTGAAGTAGAAATATCTTCTATTCTTGCACTTGAACTTGTTCTGCCTTTTTTTAAACTTCCTTCATCTGTTCCTGTACTTCCTTCTATTCCTGCTTCATATCTTCCTATCCAAAAACCTCCATTATTATATATACTTCTTAACATTTTATGATAGTTTTCTTTATACTCATCATATGTTAAACCACATCCTGTTTTTAATTGTTTTTGTGTATCTGTTAATCCTTCTGTGCTTGCTGATACAACAGTTCCATCTGTATCTAACGCATACCATTCATCTTTCCAATCATAATCTTGATTTTCGTTTCCTTTTGTATATGGATTTGCATATGTTTTTAATTCTTTTATTAAAGTTGTATAATCGCTTTCACTATTAAAAGTTAAACCTCCTGGCATAAGATTTTTTGGCACTTCTATCCATACCCATTCATTTTGATTAGTATCTTTTGCAACTAAGCCCTCATTAATTGTGTTTTCGCCAGGTGTTGTTGATACATAAAATCCTTTTGGAATACTAACAGTATCTTCATTTTTATCTTTATATATTCCTTCTTTATCATATTGTGGACTCCAATTATCAGTACTTAAATAAACTACTTGATTACCACTTGTACTTTTGTAATATCCTTTATAATTATTTACACTTTTAATAAAATCATTTTTACTTCCATTTTCTAATGTTATATTATTTGGTATTTCTGTTATTTCTTCTTTTTGTTCAGTCCATTGATATTGTTCTGTAGCATCATTACTCTGAATAATTATTCCTGTATCTTTTGTTCCACTAATATAATTAAAACCTTCTGGAATTTTTATACCATTTATATATTTTAACTCAACTGACTCTTTATCAACATTTTCTTTTGTATAATCAGTATAATAAGTTTCTCCATCTATTTGAATACCTTCTACATAAAATATATTATGGCTTGTTTCATTAATAATATATAAATCAGTATTATTTTGAATATCTTGACTTGCTAATTCTTGTCCAGATTTAAAATTTTCTAACTTTTTAATATTTTCATAATCTTTTCCATAATTTAAAGTTAAATTATCAATTGCTGATAAGTCAAGAACTAAAAATTTTCCTGTGTCAACTACCTCACTAATTGTATCAATATGACCAGTATTAGTATATTCACATTTTGCAGGAATGCTACCTGTTTCCATGTAATAATTTGAAACTTTATCTCTTAAGTTCTTGATATCACTTTGTAATTGAACTAATTTTTGGGTTTTAAGGTTATCAGCAATGTTATATATTACAACACTTGTCAATATCATTAATACTATTATTGTAATTGCCAATGAAGTTAAAGTAATTCCCTTTACATTTTTTAATTTTTGTTTTATCATTTGATTTTCTCCTATCAATTTTATCTTTAGTATTAGTTTACTATTTATTTCATTTTATTTCAATAGTTTTTTCTATTATATTATAAATTTTATTTCTTTTTTTATAAATCATATCTTCTTTTATAACAATTGCCCATAATACTACAATTATAATGAATATAGCTATATTTTCTATTTTATAAATGATTATACTAGATAAAAAAGTCAAAATTAATAAACTAATAAATGATATTTTATTTATATATTTTTCCGATTTGATTTTACCAAATAAAATATGCAATATTCCTTTTAAAACTCTACCACCATCTAAAGGATAAATTGGTAATAAATTAAATAAAATAAGTAGTAAATTAGAATAAATTATAAGTAATGTATAAAAAATATTGAATTTTATTTGGAGCATTATTAATATAATAATTAGATTAGTTAATGGTCCTGCTATTGCTACTAATATTTTTTTTAATTCATATTGATTTCCATTTTTTATTTTTTTATTATAATCTTCTGGTATTATTTGAAATGATATTGATACTCCATATGGTACAATTTCTATTTTTCGAGGTTTCATTCCTAATAATAAACCAGCAATTAAATGTCCAAACTCGTGAATAATAGCAAAAAACATAATCATAGTATATATTTCTATTTGCTTTGTAAAGTAAAACAAGACAATAAAAAGAAATATTCTTAAATCAATTCTAAATCGCATAATTCCTCCTTCTATAATTCCAAAATTGTCTGTGGATCAACTGTCCTTTCTGAAATTCTAATTTCAAAATGTAAATGTGGTCCTGTTGAATTTCCTGTTGAACCAACCTCTGCAATTTCTTGACCTTGTGCAATTTTATCCCCTTGTTTTACATATAAACTATTACAATGAGCATAAATAATGCTCACTTCTCCTATTTGAATCTTTATATGTTTTCCATATCCCCCTTCTTCAGAAACTAAAACTACTTCTCCATCTGTTGCTGATTTTATTTTAGTTCCTAAATTGGCTGCTATATCTGTACCTGTATGATTTTTAGAAATATTAACACTTGTTTCTTGTACATCCCTATATCCATATTTAGAAGAAACTATTCCTTCTATTGGTTTAATAAATGTAGTTGTATTTTTTATATTTTGTATATCAAGTTCTTCTTGTGATAAATTTTGTTCATCTGTACTATTTATATCTTCTGTTTGTTCTGCTTCATTTTTTATTACTTCTTCTGCCTGCTCAACTGCGCCACCAATTGCTGTATTTTCAGCATTTTCTTCTTCTTTTTGGTTTATTAAATTTAAAACCTGATTTTTTATAGTTTCATATAATTCCATAAAGTTTGTATCATATGAAAGTATTTTATTTACATTATTAATAAAATCTTGTGAAAAAATTGATTCACTGTTTTGAATCATATATATAGCTAAATAAATAACAATACATATTAACATTTGAATTACTATTTTTTTTAACAATTTAATATCTTTTTTGTTATTTATTGCAACATTTACAGTTGGCTTTATCTCTCCTTGTTTCCTTCTTTGATAAACTTCCTCAGCTCGTCTTATTTTTTCTTCCACACTCATAACTCTTTCCATAAAAGCACCTCTAACTTAATACAACATATGACTATGGATTAGATTTTATGACTTATTTTATAATTAGAAAAAATGCTTGTATTAGTATAACAATACTTGATATATATGCATATTTTTTTAATCTCATATACTTTTTACTGTTTTTTATTGTCTTTATGGTTGTTTCTTCTTTTTTATTTTCTAATTTTGAAATATAATTTGATACTAACATTTCCGCTTCTTTTAAAATATAATCTTTTTCTTTTCTAATTGGTTCTTCTTGATTTATTTTTTTATTTTTTTCTATCTTTTCAAGTTTTTTTACTTTTTTACTAGATTTTAATATAACAATTGCTTCTTCTACTAAATTTGATGGTAAATTTTTTAATACTACCATATTTTTCATTCTACTTGTTTCCATTCTTACCTCCCCTTGAAAGTTTGAGTTTGATTTTTATATATAAAGTTTTTCCATTTTTTTCAAGGTTATACAAAAAAAGTGCTCTTTTTAAGCACTTTTTAGTTCTAATCTAATTTTATCTGCAATAAATATCATTTGACAAAATTAAATAATCTGTGTATAATATAGATAAGAAATGAGAAACACAAAGTGTGTTGCCGAAAGTTTGATTAAATAACCATTCTCTCACCAAAAGCAGAATGGTTATTTTTTATTTGCTCATAATTATTACCAAAGCAATAATCAAGGCAATAGCTATGATAGTAGCTGCTACTAATCCAAAGGATAGTAGATAGATTATTTGTAATAATACTGTTTCCATAGCACCACCTCGCTTTCTCACAGTTAAACTGTGTTATATGTAAGGTGGCAACACACTCTGCTTATTCTCATTTCCTATATTTTATAGTATAGTATATTTTTACTTACCTGTCTAGCGAACAAAGTAAATTTTTTTAATTTTTTCATATAAGTTTTTGATTTTTTGCAGCTGATATTGTGTAACCAAAATGTTTATTGGTCTAATTTTAAGAAATTTTTCGAAAAATCTCAATGGTGGTTAAAATATAATTTGACAAAATTAAATAATCTGTGTATAATATAGATAAGAAATGAGAAACCACAAACGTGGTTTGCCTATTTTGATATGTAAAAACACATCGCAACGGTCAAAATTACAGATGTGTTTTTTTATTGGTTATTTGCTTTTACAAAGTATTCTTACAAGTGTTATTATTAAAGTAAGAGCTATGATAGTTATTCCAATTAATGAATAATATAATAT
>CANRFX010000073.1 GCA_947629995.1 uncultured Clostridia bacterium
ATACATTGTTTTCTTTTGTATTCAATTCTTTTATATCATCAAAATAATATTTACCAAAAGAATTTACTTTTTTAAACTCTACTTTTGGATCTTCATAATCCACAGTTTCCACAAATTTAGTTGTATCATATTTAGTATAAAACAATACATGAATATAATTTGATTGTATTTTATCTGTTATATATATTTTCTTTCCTTCTATTTTATCAACATAGTGTATTACTTCTTCTAATTTTCCTTCAAATGTACCATATTCGTCACAATTTTCACTAAAATATTTTGGTAAAAAAAGTGCAAAAGAAACAAAATACAAAATGCCAACTACAATTGCTACTTTTTTTCTATTATTCGTAACTATGCAAATTCCCATTATTGTGTAATAAATAATCGGTATCATTATAATGTTCAATCTATTTATATTTGGTTCACAAATAAAAGTTAAAATAATTGACACTATAAACCATATATTAAATATATAATTATATTTTATCTCTAACCATTTTTTTTTCTTAAATGAGTTTATCAATCCTATTATAGTAAAAATAATAGAAAATAAGTATATTGTTCCAAATGGTTGAATATTATTCCAAGGAAGATAGTCATTCTGCTTTACTAAAATTTTGATGCTATCTGTAAAATTCTTTATGCTAGTTGTAAAAAATTCACCTGAAAAAATAGAAGTTATTTTTGCATATCTATTGACATCTAACTTTGGTATTGTTAAGAATGGTAAATTAATTTGTTCCAATCCTAAAGTATTAATTATAACATACAATATAATTGGCAAAGATACTATTCCCACAATTACAATAGAAATTATCGCTTGTTTTATTGTTATTTTTTGTTTTTTTACTAATATAATTACTAGCGGTATTAAAAATACTGGTAAAAAATAATATGAGGTTCCGATAAGAATATGCAGTCAAACCTGCTACTACAAATGATAAATAATAAAGAATTTTATTATTATTCTCTAATCCTACTATCAATAAATACACCGAAAGTAACATCAAATCTGGAAATAGATTTGACTCTAGTCCCCATCTACTTTTCATTATGTGCCATGGGCATATTACAAAAAATGCTAATCCAACAAGTGCAACTTTTTTATTTGTTATTTTCTTTAATAATAAATAAAAAATAATTAAAGATATACAACCTAAAATTGCCATAGGAAGTCTAATTGATAATGTATTTAATCCTAATATTGCTATAAATGGTATCATCAGATAAGAAAGCAATGCGTTTTGTCCTCCACCCCATGACTCCAAAAATACAGGTAATCGATTTCCAGTTCTATCTATTCCATAATTCAAAATAGAAAACGCTTCATAACCAGATGATGCTTCATCGCAATTTAGAGCATTTGGCATTTCTGCTATTCCTACTATCCTAACCAATATTCCTATTATAAATAATAAAATTATACATATTAAAAAAATTTTTTCTGTTAAACTTTTCATTTCTGCTCCCTAGGTGTTTTTTGGGACGGGGTCAAAAAACACCTTTCTTATTATTAATTAAGTTTTTATTCGTTTAATTTAAAATTCAATTAATTCAATTAATTAAACCAATTGAATATTCTTATTATGGGTGTTTTTTGACCCCGTCCCAAAAAACACCTTATTCTGGTATGTCATACCCTAAATGTTTGTAAGCTGCAGGTAAGGCCTTTCTTCCTCTTAGTGTTCTTGCTATAAAGCCAATTTGAATTAAATATGGCTCATATACATCTTCGATTGTATCGATTTCTTCTCCTACACTAACTGCTAAAGCTTCTATTCCTACTGCTCTACCTCCATATTGAACAATCATTGTATTTAATAATTTTCTATCTGTTTCGTCTAATCCAAGTTCATCAATTTCTAATTGATTTAATGCATGTTTTGTAAGTTTTAATGTAATGCTTCCATCTCCTAAAACTGTTGCGTAATCTCTTACTCTTTTTAATAATCTATTTGCTATTCTTGGGGTTCCCCTTGATCTTCGTGCTATTTCTTTTGCCGCTTCTTCTTCTATTGACACACCTAAAATTTTGCTAGACCTTTTTATGATTGTGGTTAATTCTTCTGTATTATACAACTCTAATCTATGAATAATCCCAAAACGATCTCTTAAAGGTGTGGTTAAGGCTCCAGCTCGTGTTGTTGCACCTACTAACGTAAATTTAGGTAAGTCTAATCTGATTGATTTCGCAGTTGGTCCTTTTCCAATCATAATGTCTAATGTGTAGTCTTCTAACGCTGGATATAAGATTTCTTCTACACTTTTACTCAATCTGTGAATTTCATCTATAAATAACAAATCAAATTCTGAAAGATTTGTTAATATAGATGCTAAATCTCCTGGCTTTTCAATGGCTGGCCCAGAGGTTATTTTTATATTTGAATTCATCTCATTGGCTATAATATTTGACAATGTTGTTTTTCCAAGCCCTGGTGGACCATATAATAAAACATGGTCTAATGGCTCTCCTCTTTTTTTGGCAGATTCAATATAAATTTTCATATTTTCTTTTACTTTTTCTTGTCCTATATATTCTTTTAATGTTTTTGGTCTTAAAGAATTTTCTAATCTTTCTTCTGTTTGATTTTCTAATTGTGGATTAACAATTCTTTCTTCGTCCATTTTTTCCTCCTTTTTTATTGTCGTTAGGGACGGAGCATTTTGACAATTTTCACACTAAGAATGGCATATTAAATAAGATAAAATTTTTCATAAAAAATGAAAAAGTCTCTTGTTTATACAATTTATAAAAAGTTCCCCATTTTGAAAAATTAACTTTCTTTTTATTTTTTAACATTTTATAATACTCTAAAGCTTGTTCGTTTTGCTTTCTTAAATTTTCTGGAATTCTATTTTCATTTTGCACATATGTTTCAAATATTCCCAATTTTATTTCAATTAGAAAATCTCTTAATTCTTCTGTATTTTTTATCTTTTTTGTTGCTCTTTGTGTTCCTATCTGATTTTCCCCATGTTGTCTATATTTTATATAAGGTTCTTTCAAATAACCTACTTTTCCATAAAGAGAAACTATAAAACCTATCCAGTAATCATGAACCATATATTTTGAAGTAGTTGGAAAAGGCAAAATTTTATTTAAGTATTTCTTTTTGGATAATATTGTACATCCTGTCATGCAGTTATATAAATATTGTAATTTATAACTTCCAATACATTTTTTTATTTTTTTATCAAACTTTTTATATTTAGCAAAAGATTTATAAAGTGTATTTAAATTTTCATCTACTACTTCTAAATCTCCAAATACTAAATCTAAATTTTCTTTTTGTAATTTTTCTACTGATTTCTCAATTTTTTCTCTTTTCCAAACATCATCCTGGTCAGAAAGCATATATAGATTACTTTCTACCTTATTTAATAAAAATTCAAAATTTTTAAGATACCCTAAATTTTCTTCTTGATAGAATATTTTTATTTTCTCATTTTGCTCATATTGTTTTAATATCTCTCTTGTTTTGTCTGTTGATGCGTCATCTGAAATTATTAGTTGTATGTTTTGATACGTCTGATTTAATATACTATCAATTTGTTCTTTTATGAATTTTTCACCATTATATGTTGCAATTAATATATCTACTTTTTCTTCCATAAAAACCCCTGTTTATTATACATTTATTTTACTTTTCTGTCTACCCATATTTTATATAATTTGAAAAACAAATAAAAAATAGAATTAATATTTTCTAAGCAATTAAAATCGCTAAGAAATATTAATTCCTCATTTAATTTTGCAATCAATTCCATATAATTATTTACTATTTATTTTGTTTTATATTATATTATTTATGCTCTTGGATGAGCTTTTCTATACACATTTTTTAACCCTTCATCTTGGAATTGCATATATACTTGTGTAGAAGAAATATCTGAATGTCCAAGCATTGTTTGAATAGCTTTTAAATCTGCACCATTTTGTAAAAGGTGTGTTGCAAAAGAATGTCTTAACACATGTGGGGTAATCTCTTTGTTAATATGTGCTTGCTCTTTGTAAAATTTAATAATCTTCCAGAAACCTTGCCTTGTTAATCTAGTACCATTAATATTAACAAATAATGCTTGCTCATTTTCTGTTTTTACTAATATATCTCTTGCGTCTTCAACATATTCTCTTAGTGCTTTTAAAGACATTGTTCCTAGTGGTATGTTACGTTGTTTATTTCCATATTTACAATTAACATATCCTTCCTCTAAATTTACATCATCTATATTTAAAGAAATTATCTCTGTTACTCTCATACCTGTTGCATAAGCAAATTCAAGCATAGCTTTATCACGGATTCCTTTTAAATCTATATCTTTTGGTTGATTTAATAGTAATTCTACTTCTTTTGTTGTTAGTACACTTGGAACTCTCTTTTCGATTTTAGGTGATTTTATATTTTGAGTTGGATCTACTTTTATTTTTTTGTTTTTTAACACAAATTGATAGAATGAACGAATAGATGCAATACATCTTGATATGCTAGATGGCTTTTTTCCATTTTCTTCTAGTTCTTTAATATAATCTTTTATGTCTGATTCTTTTACATGATTATAACTTACTTCACAAGCTTCAATATATCTTTTAAATTGCTTTAAATCTCTTTTATAAGATTGTAAAGTATTATTTGATAACTTTTTATCTTCCTCTAAAAAATTAAAAAAATATTTTAACTGTCTTTCCATATATTTCCCCTACCCCTTACTATATTTTAAACTAATCTATTTACATAAATTCTATATAGTTATATCAAAATTTTTTTTAATTGTAAATAGATTTTTAAAATATTTTTTAAAAATATTTTATCAAAAATTTTAGAGCACTTGTAGATACAAATATTTCAAGTATAGATGATAATACCATAAATATAAGCATAATAAATGAGAATATAGTATGTCTTAATACTTCAACCTTAATATTTTCTTTATTTCTATCTTTTATAATCGATTTATATAATTTAAATCCACTTACAGCTAGTGCAAGTATTGCTGGTATAAAAAATATATTTTGTAATAAAAGTAAAATTAAGACAAATAATATTCCTTTAGGTGTCCCCATAATTGTAATACAAACAGAAATAGTATATCCTAAACAAAATCCTCTATATAAAACAAGTCCAAAAACAATTGGAATTCCAATTACAGTTGTTCCAAAAAACCATAATATAACTGCTAACAAAATATTTTGACTTATACTATTTTTTAATAATCCTATATAGTCTAAACTTTCAACTTCTTTCATATTACTAATAAAATTATTCATATATTCTGTAACTTCTGTTTTAGATGCCTCTTCCATATGATTAATAAAAAATACTCCCAAAAAAATTCCTATAACGAATAATAATACAACTAAAATGTATTCTTTTTTATTGTTGCTAATATGCTCCTTTATCATTTCTATTAATCTAATTCTTCTGTTTCTTTTCATAAAATAAAAACTCCTTATCTTTATACATAATGTGTATTCGATAAGGAGTTTTTTAGAACTATTTTGTTTCTATTTTT
>CANRFX010000074.1 GCA_947629995.1 uncultured Clostridia bacterium
TTAGTTTTGTTTTTTATTATTATACATAAAAAACTCAAAAAAGTCTATACAATTTACTATAAATTATAAATTTCATTTTTATCATATTGCTCTGGTTTTAATCCAAGTCGTGTTTTCATATAACTTGTTAAACCTAAAGCAGTAATAAGTAATATAATCCCTACTAAAATCATACTATGAGTAGTATTAGTTAAGTTTAGTAAATAAGAGCCTATAAAGCCAATAATTGCTCTAAATAAGTTTCTACTAACTTCATTCATTGCATAAATTTGTGTTAATATTTTATCATCTGCAAAATTTCCTAAATACCTTGTTGTTAAAACATTATTAATTCCTTTTACTATATGAATTAATATGAAGCAAGCAACAATAATAAACAACATAATTTCATAAGGTAAATTAAAAATTGATGTTATCCCTGCAATTATAATAGATGCTATTAATATATATAAAATTGTAGATAAAGATTTATTTTTAAAACGATTATGAAATTGTAATTGTACTTTAGAACCAATAGAAGACGCTATTCCAACAATTGCAGCAACTACCGTAATAAATTGTTCTGATGTTCCAATATCTATTAATAAGCTAGTTCTATAAGTTGACATTAAACAAATTGTCCCCCAAACAATTCCTAAATATAAAAATAAACTTCTTAATCTTTGCGATTTGGTTATAAACTTAAATCCATCTAATAAATTTGAAAAATATTTTTTTATTGATTGTTGTTCAGTTTTAGGTTCTATATCATAAAATCCACATGATAATACAATAGATAATATAATAAAACCTAATGTTCCTATCATTGGTATATATGGATTAATTACATATAAAAATCCTGCAATAATTGCAGTAATTGCATCTAAAATATAATAATTTTTGAACCCTTTTGCTTCTAATTTTGAAAAAATTTCTTCTTCTTTAGTTGTTTCTGGAATTGAATAATGTATTAATGTTGTGTCTGATATATTTTTAATAGAAAAACATATAGCACTAATAAATTGAGCAAATATTAATTTTCCTAGCCCATCACAAAATATAATTAGTGTAACAAATATAAAATTAAATATATTCCCTAAAATAGTAGCTTTTTTAGTGCCTATTCTGTCTACTACAATACTTGCAGGTATTTGCAAAATGATCATAAATATTGCATAAAAAGATTGACCTAAAACAATATCTGCAATACTTATATGTTTTACTTGTGTTAAAAATAGAACTTCAATTGCATAATAAAATATTAAGTCTAATGATATAGCTCTATATATTGAATATAACCTTATATTTTGCTTTCTTTCTTGCCTCTTTTGTTCTTCCATTTATTTCTCCTTCGCAATAATATTATTATTCAAAATATTAATAATATTGATTATACACTTAAAATATATAATTGTCAAAAAAAAAGAGAGTAAATCTATAAGCCGGGTTCTGTCTTTTAAAATAGCCATTTATCTAGGATATATATTACTATATATCTCAAGCCACACAGGTTAGAAGTTGCCGAGCAGGCTTAATCTTCTATTTAGGTGTTGCTTCAGATGGGGTTTACACTGCCTTGCCAATGTCACCATAGCAAGCGGTGAGCTCTTGCCTCGCCTTTTCACCCTTACCTAAAAAATTTAGGCGGTTATTTTCTGTTGCACTTTCCTTAAGGTCGCCCTCACTAGACGTTATCTAGCATCTTTGCTCTATGAAGCCCGGACTTTCCTCTCGTAATTCCTTTCGGAAGTTTACCAGCGACTATTCAATTTACTCTGTTTTTTATTATATCACATTCTACTCAATTCTTCTAGTAAATTTTTATATTTTATTAAAAATACTGCTTTATCTTGTACATTTACAGCATTTTGTAATTCGTTTATCATAATATAACCTTTACTTATTTTGGACTGTTTTGTTGCAGGAACATTTGTATTAGTTAATAATTTTGAATAACTTTCAATTGCTGCTTTAATATCATTTGAAATTTCATCCCACTTTTCTCCATCTATTTTTGCATATCCTTTTAAAATATTTGCTTTAGTTTCAATTATTGTTGTATATAATTCTTCTTGAGATGAACTTTTTAAAAACTTAGGTAAATAATCATATATCTTGCTTAACTGTGCTAAAGTATTTTCTTTATTTTCTTCTTGAACTATAACTGTCAAATTATCATACTCTTTATTAAAGTTTAAAATATCTTCTTGATTAATTGTATTTAACTGATAAAAATCCATAATGATAGATGGTAAATCACTATAAATATTTTCAACCTCTGACTTTATACTATCCCAATTTATTTCTTCTTTGCTTGTTAATACATCAGTAGATTTTAATTCAAACATCTTTTGATTTTGTTCTTTTTTTCCTTCTGATTGACTATCGCTTGAGCCAGAAGAACCACTAGATTCTCCAGATTTTCCTGAATCAGAAGATTTTGAACTTTCTCCACCACTACTTTGAGACTGACCTTCTCCTTGTGAGCCTCCTTGTGAAGTATTTTCAGTAGTTTCACCCGAAATTTCTGTAGTTATAATATTATAATCTGTTGTTTTGATATTATTCATAGTATTAAATAAGTTAATTAATTTTGTTTCTAAATATTTTATTTGTGAAAATACTTTTTCTTTTTCTGTTTCATCATTATTCTTATTAGCATTAGTATAAATTGTAAGAGACAATATTACTACAATTGCAATTAACAATATATATGCTATTTGTTTAAACTTTTTCAAATTAAAAACCTCCTATTTTATTTCTATTATTTACATTTTTATTTTACTTTATTCTATGTATAAATTTTATTATATTTTTTATACTATTATAAATATAAAGATTAATTTATAGGGGATTTTATGTTAGTTAGTGTAAATTTATATAGTAAAAAGAAGGGTGAATTAAATAAGTTTTTAAGTCATTTTTATAATACCAATTTTGATTTAGAAAATGCTTCCAATTGGGAAAAAAAATACACCAATCCTATTGAATTGGCTGAAATTATTGGTACATTTATTGACAATTGCGAAGATTATAATTTAAGTATGTGGATTTGTTTAGATAAAAATGTTTTTATCCATATAACACAAGAAAACGCTGATGATATTATAAAATATTTATATGAGCGTTTCCCTTATTAATTTTATTTTTCAATAATTATTGTAACTGGTCCATCATTTAATAAATTTACCTTCATATGTGATCCAAATATTCCCTTTTCTACATGCACTCCATTTTCTTCACATTTTAAGCAAAAATAATCATATAACTTTTTTGCTACTTCTGGTTTAGCAGCATCTGTAAAAGATGGCCTATTACCATCTAAACAGTTACCATATAAAGTAAATTGTGAAACAATCAATAATTCCCCTTCTACTTCTTTTAAACTTAAATTCATTTTGTCATTTTCATCTGTAAATATTCTAAGTTTGCAAAGTTTCTGTGCTAAATAATCTGCTTCTTTTGTTGTATCAGTATGTGTTACACCGCAATAATACCAAAAAACCTTTTCCTATTTTTCCTATAATTTTATTTTCTACTTCTACTGTTGCATTCTTTACTCTTTGTACTACTATTTTCATTCTTCCTCATCTTCTAAATTTACATTTGATTCTATTTCTACTGTTTTTTCTAAATCATCTTTAGCATCTTCATTTATTTCTTCGCTTTGTTCCTCTACAGGTTCTTCTGTTTGTTTTGCACCACAGTTTGGACAATATTTCGCGTTTTTCTCAATTTCTTTAAAACATTTTTGACATTGTTTTTTATCTTTCAATTCTAAACATTGTTTTAGTAATCCATCTATTTCATCACTTAAAACATCAATTTTTGTACATTGTTCTTCTAAATCCTTTTTAATACATATTTCTTCTTCTCTTACATGTTTTTCGTATACCTTTTTTCCTATTTCTTCATAAATATCATTTATTTGGGTTTTGAGTTCTCCAATTTTTAATTTAATTTTAGTTTCTTTTGCAATCTTTCCAGTTTTATCTGCTGTTACTTTGTATGCCTCTGATGCTTTTTTTCCTAATTTATCAAAAAAATCCATTTGAATCTCCCCTTTATTTTATATTATTTGATTTTTACATTACAATTATTCACTTTTTTTATCTCTTGTCATTAATTTAATAACCGCTTCTTTTGGAGCTAAATTTTTATATAGTACTTTATAAACCGTTTCTACAATTGGCATATCTATATTATGCACTTTAGATAATTCATATGCTACTTCAATATTGTCTATACTTTCAATTACCATTCCTACTTCTTGTTTTGCTTCTTCTAATGTTTTACCTTGACCAATTAATTTTCCAGCTCTTCTATTTCTACTATGTTCACTAAGGCAAGTTACAATTAAATCTCCTAATCCACTTAATCCATAAAAAGTTTCTTTTTCTCCACCTAAAGTTACCCCAAGTTTTGTTATTTCTGATAATCCTCTTGTAATTAAAGCTGCAAACGAATTATCACCCAAGCCAATTCCATATGCTACTCCTGCACAAAAAGCAATAATGTTTTTTAAAGCACCACCAAGTTCTACTCCTTTTACATCTCGTGAAGTATAAACCCTCATTTCATTACACATAAAAGTATCTTGTATCATTTTCAAAATATCTTCATGTTTTGAGGCAACTACTAATGCTGTAGGAATTGACATTGATACTTCTTCTGCATGACTTGGTCCTGATAATACACCAACTTTTGCTGTTGGTAATTCTTCTAAAATTACTTCATCTAATGTCTTTAAAGTTTGTTTTTCAAATCCTTTTGAACATATTATAATAGGTTTATTTTCTACATATTTTTTATACTGTATAAAAGTATCTCTTGTAAATTTAGATGGTGTTACATGTAAAATAAAATCTGTTCCTTCAATTACTTCTTGAAAATCATTTGAGCAAATTATATTTTCACTAACTACTAATCCAGGTAAAAATTTGCATTTTCTTTCTTCGTTTATTAATCTTTTTTCTTCTTGATCAAAAGACCATATTTTTACTTGGTGCCCACATCTTGCTAAATGCGTACCTAATGCAACTCCCCAACTTCCACTTCCTATAATTGATATTTTTTTCACTTTTTCTATCTCCTTTTTTTAATATATGCAATTATTGATATAACAATAAGTATACCTAATATAATAAATAAAAAATCTATAACATTTATAATAGTTTTATCTGGTTGTTTTATAATATCTTCATCATAATTATATTCAATTTCACAAACTCTATTTTTAATTTTAAAATTATCAATATGTGCAATATAATCTTTTTGTTCATTTTTTATCCTATATTTTACGTTTAACTTATTATAGTCTTCTAATAAGTCAAACTTAAATATACCCTTTTCATCTGGTTCTAATAGAACTTGTATATATTCTGTTCCATCTTCTTTATATAGTTCATCTTGTACATTTTCTTTTTCTACTTCAATTCCTGGAATATCATTGTTTTTTAATGTATTTGCTCCATCATATTTTACATCTAAAATATTATTTAAAATTGAAAACATGATATAATCTTTTGGT
>CANRFX010000075.1 GCA_947629995.1 uncultured Clostridia bacterium
TGAAAATGGAGAAATAAAAGAATATTATCAAGATAGAATAAAAGATATAAAAGATATTTTAACAAAAAATGAAAATGCGTTAAAAGGATCAGTTATAGCTGATAAAGTAATTGGAAAAGTCGCAGGAAGCATTTTAGCTTTAGCAGGTGTTGTAGAAATTTATACAGATGTTATAAGCAAATATGCAATCCCTGTTTTAAAGGAAAACCATATAAAATATGAATATAAAGAAAAAGTCTCATATATTATCAATCAAACTAAAACTGGAATGTGTCCTATGGAAAATAAATATAAAGATGAAAAAAATATAAATATAATTTATAAAGAAATGTTAAATTTATAAGAATTGTCCATGTATAAGTAAAGCAAGCAATCACCCGTAATAATATACAAATGTACTTTTTTGGGGGATTGCATTTTTTATAGTTGAATATTAAAAATATTAAATTTGGAAGAACATATGACTATAAATATAATATTATATTCGACAAGCTTATAACGAAAAATAAGAATTGACATACAAATAAAAAAGTTGTAAAATAAAACTATTATAAAGGAATTAATGAAAGGTAGGAAATATTATGGAATATTCAAAGGAAATTGATAAAAAATGGCAAGAAAAATGGAAAAAAGAAAACTTATATAAATATGATCCAAATGCAAAAGGTGAAAAATTTTATACAATGGAAATGTTTTCTTATCCATCTGGTGCAAAATTGCATTTAGGACATTGGTTTAATTTCGGACCATCAGATTCTTTTGCAAGGTTAAAGAAAATGCAAGGATATAATGTATTTCATCCAATGGGATTCGATGCCTTTGGATTACCTGCTGAAAACTATGCAATAAAGACCGGAATACATCCAGAAGATTCTACTTTAAAAAATATTGAAACTATGAAAAAACAATTAGATGAAATGGGCGGAAGTTATGATTGGGAATACTCTGTTGAAACTTGTATGCCAAACTATTATAAATGGACACAGTGGATTTTTACAAAATTATATGAAGCGGGTTTAGCTTATAAAAAAGAAGCGCCAGTAAATTGGTGTGATAGCTGTAAAACTGTATTAGCAAATGAACAAGTTATAAATGGTCAATGTGAAAGATGTGGTACAACAGTAGAAAGAAAAAAACTTGCACAATGGTTCTTTAAAATCACAGATTATGCAGAAGAATTGTTAGAAGATTTAAATACATTAGATTGGCCAGAATCAACAAAAAAAGTTCAAGTTAATTGGATTCGGAAAATCAGAAGGAACAGAAGCAACTTTTAAAGGAGAAAAAGGAGATTTTGAATTTAATGTATTTACAACAAGAGTAGATACAATTCATGGGGTAACATATGTTGTAGTTGCACCTGAAAGTGAAATTGTGCAAAGAATAACAACACCTGAACAAAAAGAGGCAGTAGAAAACTATATTAAAGAAACAGCCAAATTAAGCGAAATAGATAGATTATCAACAGAACGACCAAAAACAGGAGTATTTACAGGAGCTTATGTAATAAATCCAGTAAATCAAGAAAAAGTACCTGTTTGGATAGCAGATTATGTATTAGAAGATTATGGAACAGGAGTAGTAATGGCAGTACCTGCCCATGATTCAAGAGATTTTGCTTTTGCTAAGAAGTATAATTTACCAATTAAAAGAGTTATTGCAAAAGAAGATGGAGATGAAACAGAATTACCTTTCACAGAAAAAGGAATTTTAATTAATAGTGGAAGCTATAATGGACTTACATCAGAAGAAGCCAAAAAGAAAATTACAGAAGATTTAATTCAAAAAAATGAAGGAAAGAAAAGCATAAATTATAGATTAAAAGATTGGTTAATATCAAGACAAAGATATTGGGGAGCACCAATTCCAATAATTTATTGTGATAAATGCGGAATGCTTCCTGTACCAGAAAAAGATTTGCCAGTTTTACTTCCATATGATGTAGAATTTAAACCAGATGGAGAATCACCACTAAAAAAATCAAAAGAATTTATGAATTGCACTTGTCCAAAATGTGGTGGCAAAGCAACAAGAGAAGCAGATACTTTAGATACTTTTGTTTGTTCATCTTGGTATGAATTAAGATATCCAAATGCTAAAAACTCTGAAAAGGCATTTGATAAAGAAACACTAAATAAAATGATGCCAGTAGATACTTACATTGGAGGAAAAGAGCATGCTGCTATGCATTTAATTTATGTAAGATTTATGACAAAAGCCTTACGTGATTTAGGATATTTAGATTTTGATGAACCATTTAAAAGATTAATACATCAAGGAATGATTTTAGGACCAGATGGAAATAAAATGAGTAAAAGTAAAGGTAATACAGTTTCACCAGATGAATATGTTGAAAAATATGGATCTGATACTTTTAGAATGTACTTGATGTTTGGTTTTGAATATAGACAAGGTGGACCATGGAATGAAAAAGGTTTAGAGTCTATAGTTAGATATTTTACAAGAATTGAAAGATTGGTTGAGACAGTATTAGAGTATAAAGATAAAAATTCTAATGCAGAGATATCAAGTAAAGAAAAAGAATTATTAAGAGTAAAAAACCAAACTATTAAGGCAATGGAAGAAGACATAAATGATTTTCAATTTAATACAGCAATTGCTAGAAGTATGGAACTATTAAATAAAATTAATGAATATTTAAGAGAAAATGACAAAGTAAATGAAAAAATCTTAATTGATACTGTAGAAACTTATATTAAACTTTTAGCACCACTTGCACCTCATTTTACAGAAGAACAATGGGAAAAATTAGGCAAAACAGAATCTATTCATAAACAATCATGGCCAAAAATTAATGAAAAAGAAATGAATGGTGGAACTAAAAAAATTCCAATTCAAGTAAACGGAAAATTGAAAACTTGTGTTACTGTAAATGTAGATGCAACTGATGATGAAATTCTTAATATTATAAAATCTGATTCAAAAGTGAAAGAAATTTTTAATAATAATAATATTAAAAAAGAAATATATGTACCTGGAAGAATTTACAATTTGGTTGTATAATGAAATATTTTATAAAAAATAGTGCATACTAAATATATAAATATATGTTTAGGAGGTAACAAAAATGGATGCAAATCAAAAAATTAATTGTACTGTTTCAAGTTGTAAGTATAATAATTGCGAAAAGGAGAAATGCATGTTAGAAGCAATACATGTTTCACCAATGGATAATGTAGACACAAAAAATCCAGATGAATCTATGTGTGCAAGCTATAAATATGACGGAGACGAATAAAAACTTAGATACTCTAGATATTTCTATAATATTTAGAGTATTTATATTTTTTTATTGACATATTGAATAAATAGAAATAAAATAAATATGAAATAAAAAAAGAAAGGAAGGAAAAATATGTTAGTTACTACAAAGGAAATGTTTGAAAAATCAATGAAAGAAGGATATGCAATAGGTGCTTTTAATGTAAATAATATGGAAATTATTCAAGCAATTGCTGATGCAGCACATGAAGCAAAATCTCCAGTTATTATGCAAGCATCTTCAAGTGCAATTAAATATGCTAGAATAAACTATTTAATGAAAATGGTACAAGCAGCAGTAGAAGAATATCCAGAAGTTCCAATTGCAATTCACTTAGATCATGGACCAGATTTTGAAACTGCAAAAATGTGTATTGACAATGGTTTTACATCTGTCATGATAGATGGTTCAAAATATGATTTTGAAGAAAATGTTGCTTTAACGAAACAAGTTGTAGATTATGCACATAGTAAAGGTGTTGTAGTAGAAGCTGAACTTGGAAAATTAGCAGGAATTGAAGATGACGTAAAAGTAGAAAGTTCTGATGCTATGTATACAAACCCAAGCCAAGCACAAGAATTTGTGCAAAAGACAGGATGCGATTCTTTAGCTATAGCTATACGGAACAAGTCATGGAGCATATAAATTTAAAGGAGAAGCAAAATTAAGATTTGATATTTTAAAGGAAATTAAAGAAAAAATACCAAATACGCCAATAGTATTACATGGGGCTTCAACAGTTATTCCAGAATTAGTAGAAATGTGCAATAAATATGGGGGAGATATACCAGGGGCAAAAGGTGTCCCAGATGAAATGTTAAATGAAGCAAGTAAATCAGGTGTATCTAAAATTAATGTTGATACTGACTTACGTTTAGCAATGACAGCAGGAATTAGAAAAGTATTTGTAGAAGAGCCAAATGCTTTTGATCCTAGAAAATATTTATTACCTGCAAGAGAATTGATAAAAGAAACAGTAAAACATAAAATGATAGATGTATTTGGTTCAAGTAATAAAATATAGAAAAATAAGAGGAAATAAAAATGAGCAAAAAAGTAAAAAATATAATAATAGCAATAATATTAATAATTGTAATATTTTTAGTAGGTTTTTTTATATATAAAAACATACAAGAAAATGATATATCAAAATTAGAAATTTATAATTATGAAGAAGATCCAAATTATATAAAATGTACAGAAATGGAAGGAGTAGAATTTTCTTATCCATCTAATTATAAATCAGTAGGAAGTTCTTCACAACCAACTTTTATGGATCCAGATATAGCAGGAACATCTGTAAATTTGATTTCTGAAGATTCACAGAGTTTGTCTATAAAAAATTATATTAAACAATCTCTAGATTCAATGAAAAAATTTTTAAATATACAAGGAGATATTGAAGAAAAATACATTAATTTAAATGGTGTAAAAGCTGCTAAATTAGATTACGTAGCAAAACAAAATGGTAGTGATGTAAAAGTAACACAAGTTGCAATTATAAAATCTGGAAAAGCATATATTTTAACAGTTGGATGTTTACCAGAAGATAGTGAAACTATAAAAGAAAAATCAGATAAAATTATAAAATCATTTAAATAAAGAGAATAAGAAAAACTACTATGATTTGTTTCATAGTAGTTTTGCTCTTCTTATTTTCATTTCAGCATCTTTTTTTGCTAAATCTTCACGCTTATCATATAATTTTTTTCCTTTACCAATTCCTAGTTCTAATTTAACGAAACTTCCTTTAAAATAAATACTAATTGGAATTAAGCTATATCCTTTCTGTTTTGTTATTCCAAATAATTTTAAAATTTCTTTTTTATGTAATAGTAATTTTCTATCACGTAATGGATCTTTATTAAAAATATTTCCATGTTCATAAGGACTTATATGCATACCACATATAAAAATTTCTCCATTTTTTATATAACAATAAGCATCTTTTAAATTTACTTTTCCTTTTCGAATTGATTTTATTTCTGTACCAGATAGAACAATACCAGTTTCTATTTTATTTTCAATACTATAGTTATGATAGGCAGTAGGATTTTTTGCAATTAATTTTATATTCATTTGTTTTGATTACTAGTTTAAAAACTAATACTCCTTTCAACTTATTTTTTTTATTATATCATACAAAAATAAAAAATAAAAGGTTGTTAAGTTATTTTAATTGAT
>CANRFX010000076.1 GCA_947629995.1 uncultured Clostridia bacterium
CTGAAGATTATACATTATTATTAGAAATGCAAGAAAATACATATCAATATAACTATAAAAATAATGTAGAATTTATTAATAATTCAAGTATAGAAGATTTTAACGAAGATAATAACTTATCATTAGACAATATGAGTGAAGAACAAAGAGATACTCTTATGCAAGCAATTGCAGAAAGAATACAAATGGTAAATGCAAATCAAATGGAGCAAATAGGAATAGAAGAAGATCAAAATCCATTGCAATATGTAATACCTTTAAATAATTATAACTCTATGTATGATATAAATAATTTAAATATGAATGAAACAGAAATATCAGTTTTTAACAATAAATTTGAAATGTATGGTGGAACTAATATAAGAGGTACAACAGTAAGAGGATTACTTACAGTTATTGCTTCTAATAATGAGTTAGATGATGAAGAAGAAAATGAGGAAAATAATCCATCAATCTTTTCAAGCAACACACAAAATGAAAATCTTATAGAAGAAATTCATTTTGATGGATCTGAATATGAAGTAAATAGGCAAAATATTACTCTAATTAAAAGTAGCATTGAAACAGAAAGTTACTATAGAGTCGAATTTGAAAAAGATGAAAATACAGGTAGAATATATCGAGTTGTAATCAACAAAAAATAGTTCTATGAATTAAAAAAGAGCATATAATAAAATAGGCTCTTTTTTTGTAGCCATTAATTGGAGGTTATATGAAAAACACAGAAGAAATATTAAGATATTTTCCAAGTCAAATTTATACATTATTAAAAAATACATTATTACAAAATAAGAATTTAGAAAACGATTTGCAAGAAATAAGAATTAGAGTAGAAAGGCCGATTTTATTAAAAAGTAGACAAGCAGATATTATAATAGATTATAAAGTAAATATAGCAGAAGTCTTACAAATATTAGAAAAACTATGTGATAACTCTATTTATGCATATAAAAATCAAATATGTGAAGGCTTTTTAACAATAAAAGGAGGACATAGAGTTGGTATAACAGGAACAGCAGTAACAGAAGATAATAGAATTATGAATTTAAAATATGTAACAAGTCTTAATTTTAGAATTGCAAGAGAAATAATTGGATGTAGCAATCAATTAGTAAGAGAAATGATTGATTTACGAAATGGTACAATTTATAATACTTTAATTGTTTCTCCACCTGGAAAAGGAAAAACTACTATGTTAAGAGATATTATTAGAAATATTAGTAATCGGTAGCAGTGACGAAATCACTTTTAAAGGAATGACATGTGGAGTAGTAGATGAAAGAGGAGAAATTGCAGCCATGTATAAAGGAATTCCACAAAATGATATTGGCATTAGAACAGATGTGATAGAGAATATATCAAAAGCAAAAGGTATGAAAATGTTAATTCGTTCTATGGCACCAGAAGTAATTGCGTGTGATGAAATTGGTTCAAAAGAAGATGTTATTGCAATTGGAGAATGTTTAATTTCAGGTGTAAAAGGAGTTTTTACTATGCATGGTAAAACAATGGAAGATGTAACTAAAAATGAACAAATAAATAATTTAATAGAAACAAAACAGATAGAAAAAATATTTTTTTTATAAATATCAAATTATTTAGTTCTAAATGAAAAAATCAAAGAATATAATATACAAATTAGATATTGGACAAGGGGTAAAAGATGCAAATTTTAAAATATATAATATTATTTTTAATTTTGGTTTGTTGTAGTTTAATTGGTAGATATTTATCAAAAAAATATGTGATAAGGGTAAAAGATTTAGAGGAAATGAAAAATGCTTTAAATATTTTTAAATCAAAAGTTAAATTTACATATGAACCAATACCAGAAATTTTTAAAGAAATTTCTCAAAATGTAAATCACAATGTTGGACAAGTATTTGCATTATCTAGAGAAAAAATGAAAGATATGACAGCAAATATAGCATGGGAAGAAGCAGTAGAAGAAAGTATAAATGGATTTTCTAAAGAAGATAAATATGTGTTAAAAACCTTATCTAAATTATTAGGACAAACTGATATAGAAGGTCAAATTAGTCAAATTGAAATAACAGAAAAATTTTTAGATAGTCAATTAAAGGAAGCACAAAAAGAAAGAGAAAAAAACGAAAAATTATATAGTAAATTAGGAACAACAATAGGATTGGCTATTGCTATTATATTATGCTAGAAAGGAATTATATAAATTATGGATATCAATTTATTATTTAAAATAGCAGCGATTGGAATTTTAGTTGCAGTATTGCATCAAGTTCTAGTAAGAGCAGGAAGAGAAGATCAAGCTATGATGACTACATTAGCAGGCTTAGTAATCGTTTTAACAATGGTAATAAAAGAAATCAGTGGATTATTTGATACAGTTAGAACTATTTTTAATTTATAGGAAGGAATTTAAAGCAAAAGTGGAAATTATAAAAATAATTGGGATTAGCTTAATTGGCTTAATTATAATTATTTTATTAAAACAATACAGACCAGAATTTGCAATTTATATTAGCATAGCAACAGGAATATTAATTTTGATACTTGTAATAGATAAATTACAAGGAATTGTAACATTAATACAATCTTTTGCAAATAGAGCTTCAATAAATAGTTCTTTTTTAACACTTTTAATTAAAATAACAGGAATAGCTTTTTTATCTGAATTTGCTGTTAGTATTTGTAAAGATTCAGGAGAAAGTGCTATTGCAAGTAAGATTGAAATAGGAAGTAAAATAATAATTATAACTATGTCAATTCCAATAATATCGAGTTTATTAGAAATAATATTAAAAATATTGCCACAATAAAGATAGGAGTACAAATGAAAAATGAAGAGACTAACTATATTTTTATTAATTATATTTTTTATACTGTTTCCTAATATAAAGGTTATTGCAAGTCAAGAAGAAGTAATTCAAGAGCAACAAGAAGAATATGGAATAAGAGATTTTTTAAATAATTCTAAAGAATATATGGGAGAAGTTTTTGAAGATATTGATATTAAAGAGGTATTAAAAGATGCAATTAATGGAGAAGTAGATAATTCTAGCTTATTTAAAGGGATATTTAGATTATTGGGAACAGAAGTAGTATCTTCAATAAAAATAGTAGGAAGTATTTTAGCAATTATTGTTATACATAGTATTTTAAAATCAATTAGTGAAAGCTTAGAAAATGATAGTATTTCTAAATTGATTTATTATGTGCAATATATATTAATTGTTACTATTATTATGACAAATTTTTCAGACATTGTAAAAATTGTGCAAGACACAACGAATAATCTAGTAGGATTCATGAATTTATTAGTACCACTTTTAATTACTCTTATGATGGCAACAGGTAGCATATCTACAAGCGGAATTTTAGAACCTATTATTTTGTTTGCTATCAATTTTATGGGAAATATTATACAAGGCATTGTAATTCCTCTAATACTAATTTTTACTAGTTTAGTTATTATCTCAAAACTTTCTGATAATATAAAAATAGATAAATTACCTAAAATGTTAAAATCAGGAGTAGTATGGTTTTTAGGTATTATTTTAACTATTTTTGTAGGAATTATTTCTTTAGAAGGAACAATGTCAAGTAGTGTAGATCGGAATTACAGCTAAAACAACAAAAGCAGTTGTAAGTACAGCTATTCCAGTAGTAGGAAAAATACTAGGTGATGCAGTAGATACAGTTCTTCGGTGGTGGAATTATTTTAAAAAATGCGGTTGGTTTTGTTGGAGTAATTATCATTATAGGAATTTGCATTATGCCAATTATAAAACTAGCAATCTTAACTATAGTATATAAACTATTATCTGGGGTAACAGAGGTAATTGCTGATAGTAAAATTACAGATTTATTAGAGCAAACAGGAGATATTTTTAAAATATTTTTGGCAATATTAAGTAGTATTTCTTTTATGATTATTATTGGAACTGCATTAGTATTGAAAATATCAAATAGTGGAATGATGTATCGATAGAGGAGAAAAACTAAAAATATGATAAAATTTTTAAGTTCATGGGTAAAGACATTTGGATTAACAATTGTAATTGTATCTATTTTAGAAATGTTACTACCAAACAATAAAACAAAAAAATATATTAGGATGGTAATGGGAATTTATATTATATTTACAATGATTTCGCCATTTATATCAAATAAAGAAATTTTTTCTGTTGATGATAATATGGATTTTGATGATTATGTAAGTAAACAAACAAGTAGTAATTTAAATCAAACATCAATGGATAAAAGGTTAGAGGAATTGTACCAAGAAGAATTGGAAAAAGATATTACAAAAAAGTTAGAAGAAAAAGGCTATGAAGTTAAAAATTGCAAAGTCAAGATATCAATATCAGACAAAGAAAAAGATACACAAATAACTAAAATAAAATTAAATGTAAATAAATTAGAAACAATTGATGCAGAAAATTCAGAAGAAAGAGAAGAACTAATAGAAAATAAAATTGTAACAGAAATTCAGAAAATAAAACCAATTAATACAACTTTAGGAGAAAAAGAAGAGGAAACTCAAAATAAAAAGAACTTAAATAAAGTTGACATTCAAAATATAAAAAAATTTTTAATAGAAGAATATGAGGTGGAAGAAAAATGTTTGGAGATAAATTAAAAGAATTAATATCAAAAAACAAAGAAAATGATGAAAATCAAAATCAAGATAATAAAAAGAAAATTGA
Source organism: uncultured Clostridia bacterium (assembly GCA_947629995.1). Classification (GTDB taxonomy): domain Bacteria; phylum Bacillota; class Clostridia; order TANB77; family CAG-508; genus CAG-269. The sequence goes on from CANRFX010000076.1 coordinate 4,686, forward strand.
AAATTTAGTGTTTTTCATTGTTTTGTTAATTATAACAATTGTAGTTATTAACATTATATGGAACGGCAGTGGTCAAGCAAGTAAAAGGGAAAACAATACATCTTCAAAGCAATTGGCAAACACAGGAATAAACACAAAATTAGATTCTAAAGTAGAAAATAAAATTGAAACAACAAATGATTTAGAAACCCAGTTAGAAAATATTCTTTCAAAAATACAAGGAGTAGGAGAAGTAAAAGCATTTATTAATTATTCAGAATCTAGTCAAATTGTTGCTATGTATAACGAAACAACAAAAACTAGCAATACAGAAGAAAGTGATACATCAGGTGGAACAAGAAAAATAGAAGAAACAGATTCACAAAAAGACATTATTTATGAAGAAGACGATCAAGGAATAAAAAAACCAATTACGCAAAAAGTAATAGAACCCAAATTAGAAGGAGCTATCATAACAGCAAAAGGAGCAAATAATCCTGAAATAAAAGCAAATATCATACAAGCGGTAGAAGCAGTAACAGGACTTTCCACTCATAAAATCCAAGTATTTGAAATGAATTAGGTGTTTTTTGGGACGGGGTCAAAAAACACCCAAATAAAAAAATTGAAATAAGAATAAAAATAAAATAAAAGGTGTTTTTTGACCCCGTCCCAAAAAACACCTAATATTTTCCATTTGACAAAATGCTATTTTCCGTATAAAATT
>CANRFX010000077.1 GCA_947629995.1 uncultured Clostridia bacterium
TTTAGGAGAAAATCTCCTAATACCTTTTTAAGCCCTCTGGGAGAAAATTTTATATTAAGTTTTGAAAATAAACATAAAAAAAAAGCCATTCAAACGAATGACCTTTAAATTAATTTTTTAGTTCTTTTTGCATATATAGAATATGTTGCTTTATTCTTAACAACTCATTATCAATATTTTGAATATCTTTTGTAAAATATTCTATCATTTCATCAACTTCAGTTTCATTTAATTCACTTGTACCTAGTTCTCCATAAAGTAATTTTTCAGATAAAACTTTTTTCTTATTTTCTTCTTCAAACTTTTCCTTTAAATTTGTTGGAATTAATTCATTATTCATCGTAGTCTACTCCTTGTTTTTGAGTATCTTCAGATATTTCTCCTCTTTTTATTAATAGTTGTTGCTCATAATCTTGTTCTAATTTTTTTGCTTCTTGCAATGATTTTCTTTTTTCTAAATCTTTTCTTATTAAAATTGCAAGGTCTCGTTTCTTAGCATTTCCACATTGCATATCAAGTTCAGTTATAATTTTTATAACTTCTTCAGTATCAGTATTTCTTTCTATAAATTTTCCTCTTTCTTCTTCCGTTTCTAAATTCATATATGGTTTAATTAAATTTTGTCTAATAGTACCTAAAGCCATTCCTAATCTTTTCTCCTCTTCATCTTTTGATTTTGAAGAAGGTGGCTTAGTTCCTCCTGATTTTTCTATCCACGTTTTTATTTTTCTTGCATTAGTTAAATAAGCACTTCTATTTATAATTCCTTGAACTTCATTTAATAAGTCTAAAAAATCTTTAGTTTCTCCTTGTATTCTAAAAATATCTATATCTTCTTGTTTGTCTTTTGTTCCATCTTCATGTCCACCATCAATATCATCATTACCTTTATGATTTCTATTTGTTCTTTTATTAATCTCTGCATCTAAGTTATTTTTTAAATAATTATTTACTAAATCAAACACTATTGTTTTTTCTCTTGAAGTATTAGAAGACAATGCCCTACTTAGCTGTTGTAAATAGATAATTCTTGAATTTGTTGGTCTTGCCATAATGACTCCTGAAATATCTTCTATATGTAAACCTTCATTTAACATTTTAATAGAAAATAATAGTTTTAAATGCTCTGATTTTGAATTTTCAAAGCTTTCAATACTTTTTATATTATCATTTTCTTTATATCCTTCACCAGAATAAGCTGAATATATTTCCGGATTATCATCAATAGATTCAAACCAATCTTTTGCTTTACTCATTAATTCATTCATATGAGTTTTATCTTTGCAAAAAATTATATACTTTCCATCTTTCTTTTTTATGTTTTTTGCAAATAGCTCTGGTATCCCATCAGCCTGATCTACTATTTTTCTCATTTTATCATATCTATCTTGTAGTTCTTTTTTCTTTTGCTCATCACTGCAATTTGATATTACAGTTCTTATTCCCTCTAAATATTCACTCAAAGCATAATCACATTTTACATATGTTGGTGTCTTTACTATTCTATTCCTTAATGCTTCTACTAATGTTAATTCATAATCAATACTACCTTCGAACAAGTTATCTATAACATTTTTATCATCCATTCTATCAGGTGTAGCTGTTAGTCCTAATATTTTTGCATTTGGATTTTTTTCCAATAATGTATTAATTCTTTCTCCCCATTTGTCTGCACCTGTTCTATGTAATTCATCCATAATTATAATATCATATTGCATTATACCCATATGATCATCTTTTACTCTTAATAAAAAAGGATATAGCATTATTCTCAAGTTTGGAAAATATTCATCCACTATCATTCTTGCTGGTCTTTCGCTTGATGGTTCTTCTCCAACAATATATTTAGCAATATCATTATACATTTGATTCTTTATTACATTACTTGGTGCCATAAACAAAATTCTTTTATCTTTATTATCTGCCATAAGTTGTAGTGCTATAAATGATTTATCACATCCAGTAGGAATTACAACTGATGCTTTGTTTTTAGTTTCATAAGCTTTTTGAACTGATTGATAAGCATCTTGTTGGTATTTTTTTAAGCCTAATTCTGGTTTTCCTTGTATTATCATATTTTACCTCATTTATTATCATTCTTTAATTATCTTATTAATAATTATATTTTTCTAACTTTAATCTCTTATTTAAAATACTACTAGTATATTATAACATAAAAATACTTTTTACTCAATAATACAATTTAAAGTTTTAATTTATACATATTTTTTAGATTAATTTATCAAAATTTCTTCTTGAATATAAAATCCTTCTAACTTCCATAGTATTATTATTGGTTGCTGTATAAAAAATTGTATAATTTTTTACATAAATTCTATAATATGTATTTTTTCTTTTTTCAGTAGATCTATACTTTTCATAACTTTCTGGATTTTCACATCTTTTTTCTATTTCTTTAATGACTTCATTATAGAAGTTTTCTGCTACAATCCTATTTTTTTAATTATTTGAGTGGAAAATTTGATAGTTATTTATATACATAATATTCTTTTTTATTGAAATTAAAATTTTTCTTTAACATACATTATTAAATTTATTATTTTTTCTGTTTCACAATTAAACTTTATTTTATATTCATCTATTTTAATTTTTAAAATATTAAAATTAGCAAAGCATAATTTAATATTTTGAGCAAAATTTTTTTGTTCCAACAAGGTAGGTCATTTTTCTTATGTCCTTTGGTCGACAGCATGGTCCGTTGGACCACAAATCGTAGCTTAGGGAGAAATCCCTAATATCCTTTTTAGCCCTCTAGGAAATATTTTTATATAAAAATAGAACAGATTTTTTATGTTCTACTCTATAATTAAATATTAAATTATCAAATTATCTCTCAAAAGTATCTGCTCCCGATTTATATTTTCTATATTCTATCTCTTTTCTTACAGATTGCCAACGTTTTCTAAAGATATTCTTTTGTTCATCCTTATCAAATAATAAATTTAATAAATTATTTACTTTATCAGCCTCTGTTACATTTTTTAAAAATAGTTTCTCAAATTCATCTTTTTTATAATTTTTGTCTTTAGCATTTTTTAAACTTATTTCAAATATTTTTCCTACTAATTCTAAATTTTGAAAAATAATTTTTGGATCTAACGAAGAATTAAATATTCTCATTTCAATTCTTCCTGTATCATAAGAATTCCATTTCATATGATTAAAGTTTATACTAGTCCATCTTACTTTATCATCTTCACTTGGTTTACTTTTTATTCCCTCATTATATCTATGATAAATACTAAATTTTTCTTCATCTGTTTTTGCATATTGTAAATCACGTTCAACATTATTGTCTGGTCCAAAATTTGACCAAGCAACAATTTCATACATTCTATTTTTTGCTTGAATTTGATACAAAAATTTTTCCATATCTTCTTCTGTATTAAGAGTAACACTTCCATCTTTTTCAAAAAAATCTTGAATATTTTCTTTTATTGGAGTAGCCATATTATGTGCTTGTACTCTTATCACTTCACCTTCTTGATTAGCTATTTTAAAAAAAATTTCTTCACATTCTCCCCAAATTTTTAGTAAATTTTCTATAGCATTTTCATTACATTCTAGATAATCAACTCCAACATTTATATGTAATGCTGTCCCACCATGTAATTTAGCATTTAAAGCTTTAAAAAATGTACAAATAGCAACGATTTGATTTAAATCATATAAGTTATTTGTCATAATTGGTGTGGATGCTTCTGATTCATCAATAAGGGTTTCTGAAGAAAAAATCCATTTATGATACTCATTTTTCTTTTTAAAATCCGTATTTTGAATAATTGCATTTGAAATATCAGTTGGAACTTCTAAAATATCCATAATACAAGCAATATCATTCGACTTGAAAATACATTCAATTTCATCTAAAGGTATATTTGCAACTTCTATTTCTAAACCAAATTTTAAATTCTCTGGAAAATCTAAATTTTCTTGCCACCAAGAAAATTTCTTTTCATTATAAAATAATCCATGCAATGCTTTATTTTTATCGATAACTTTTAATATTTTATTAAGATATTTTTTTATAAAACTCCAAGAAATCCAACGAAAATATTCTTTAATATCTTGTATATTTGACATTATTTCTTGTTCTGTATGTTCATTTATATTATCTAAAAAATCTCTAGTTTCGCTAAAATTCACTCTAATACTCCTTTATATAATTTCATTAATTACAATATAATTTCCCATATATTTTTCTTTCTGTTTTGTTGTTAATAAATTATCACTTACCTTGCTTTCTAATATTGTAATATTAGGAATTTTACACAAAGATATTATAAATTCTCTTTCATTATCAATTATTAATGCTTTATTTAAATTATATCTTTCATCTATTATTTTATATTGTTCTCCTAATATTCCCATTTTAATATGAACAATATCTAAATTTAAGCAATAAAATTTTATCTTATAAAAAGCTATTTCATATCTCCTAATAAACTTTTGTTCTTCTGTTAAATTAAAATATTGTTTTCCAAACATAAATTCATATAATTCTTGTAAAGAATCAAATTTATTAATTTTTTCTTGTTCTATATATATTAAATCTTTCATATTTCTCCTATTCTTATATTAACATAATTATTTTACCATACATTTGTAAATTTTTCAATCTATTATTCTATATTTCTTTACATATATTCTACTTACTTTTGACTTTCTCTATCTTCATTAATTTTTTCCCAACACGCATCCGCTTCAGCCTCGATGCTATCCACTATATTTTTTAAATCATTTTGACCATTTTTTTCTTTTGCTTGTATTACTAAATCATGGGTCGTATAGATAGTAAGTGGATTAGTTTTATAATGTGAGCAAACTTTATTAAATTGCTTTTCAAAACCCTCTATATTTAAATTCCCATCTAAATAATTGCTGTAAGCATCTGAAAGTTCATACCTTAATGAATAATAGTAACTTTCTGCATGAGATGATTCTCTATGTCCTGATTTAGGTATATTTTCTTCGTAAAAGTTACGTAAAAAATAAAAAATTTCATCTAATGAATTATTAGTATAAAGATATAATGCTTCAGTAGATAAATCATCTATCTGTAACTGATGAACTGATAACTTTGAATCTGATACTTTTAAAGATTTTTTAAAATCCTTATCTTTCATAATCATAAACCATGTTAATTTTAAATTTTAACATACAATCCTTTCTTTATTAAATATACTTATACTTATTATTTAGTAAAATTTAAAAAATATACAGAAGAATAGATATTTAATATTTTGTAAATTATATTATTGATTAATCTAACTAGTTTTCAATATTTCTCCTTTTTAATTCATAATTTCTTCAATTCTAATAAATTCATCTAGATTCTCATTAATA
>CANRFX010000078.1 GCA_947629995.1 uncultured Clostridia bacterium
ATGTTCTGCTTCTTCACAAAAGTCACATTTTGTACAATGTTTTTTATGTGTTGTTTCTGTTATTTCATAGTCTCCCATTTCATGTGGTTCTTTTACTTCAGATGTTAAACCACATACATCACAAACTAAAGAGTGAGTACCATCTCCATTGTCTTTCATTGTTTGTTTATCATATTTATGTGTTGTTTCTCTTTCTTCTGAAAATCCGTGGAAGAAATAATGTTCAGCTGCTCCTACATAGTCTATACCATCTTCTTTAACAAATTCTTCTTTTAAATCTGTATTTGCATAAATATAATGGTCTACATCCAAGTTTGCATTTGGACTTCTTCCTTCAACAATTCCACTATATATATAGTGATCATATGCTTTTGCATAATCTACTTCTCCATCTTCGTTTGTACAATATTCTTTTACATCTGGATAAGTATCTAAATAATATTTTACATTAAATAATTCACTTGCAGTTCTTCCTTCTGCAATTCCATGATAAATGAAATGTTCATAAGCATCTTCATTTGTCATTCCAGATAAATCTGGATTTGCTTCTTTGTAATATTCTACATCAAATAAAGGGCTTCCTGCTCTACCTTCATTTATTCCGTGATAATTAAAATGTTCATATGCACCTGCATAATCATTGAAACCATAAAATTTTTCAAGATCTAGGTTAGATGCTATATAATACCTATTATCAAATACAATTTTTTCTATTGTAGCTGCATCAGTTTTTGCTGAAAAAATTGTGAAAAAAGCAACTGTTACTATTAAAGTAAGCATTAATTTAGTTGTTTTTGTTAAATTTTTCATAATTTTATTTACATTCCTTTCTTCATTTATTTTTTTTGTTTTTCCAACTGCCTTAAAAAATGTTTCCTCCTTTCTTTAAAATTTTATATAAAGCAAAGAAACCATAATATATTTTTTCATATGTTCTTCCCCTTATATACATGCAGTTATTATATCATTTTTATATCATGTTGTAAATATATTTAGACAAAATTTTTTGAAAATTTTTTTAATATTTTTATAATGTTTCAACTGCAAATATTTGTTCTTTTATTTTTTCTTTATAAATACAAAAAAAGCTCGTAATTGTGCAATATTGATAACTTAAAAAAGCTTGTAAGAAAAATCTCACAAGCTTTTTTATTTACTTATTTTTTGTCCTAATGTCTGTTTTATTTATTTTCTACTTTGGCTCTATCTGCCCAGTTAATAACATTATCTTGAATTAGAACTTTATAGTTATTTTTATTTTTAATATCAAATGTATTTTTAGTAGCTAATGTATTTGCAAAATTTGTAATTTCTTCTTCACTACCTTCTTCTGTTAAAATGATAATTCCGCTTAATAGTGCTCCACTTTCTTGGTCTAGTGTAATTTTATTTCCTGTAATAACTAAATCTTTTAAATTACCTGTATAGTTTAATACGTGAATTCCACCTCTTAATGTAGCATTTGTTATTTTGAAATGTTTAATTTCTTCTTCTGCACCTATTCTTATTGCTCCTTGACCTTGTAAAGATTCGTTTTTCATTTCAAAATCTCCACCTTCTATTGTAACATTGTCACATTCAATACTTAATGCTGCACCTTGAGAACCATCATTTTTTGCTGTTACATTCTTTAAAGTTGCTCCTTCTGCTCCTTCTGAAATTGTAATAACATTATTTCCATTATTTGCATCTGTTATTGTAACAGTTGTATCTTCTATTACTGCATTTTCTCCATTAATAGTTAATTTACCTTCTACGTTTGCATTTGATATTTCTACATTATCTGCCTCGATATCTAAACCTTTTAATGTACTTTGTTTAGCATCTAATTTTAAAGCTTTTTCTATTGTTAAAGTTTCTTCAATGTCTACTGCTTTATCTAAAATAATTTCATCTGCAAAACCATCTTCTATAGCTTCTTTTAAATTTTCTGCACTAGAAACTTGTTGTTTAATTTCAGTTTCTTTATCATCAGATGCAGTTACTGTTACATTATCTTTTTTATTTTTAATATTAGTTAATATATCATCTGTTAATTCTATGTTACCTTCTAAAACTATTTCAACATTTCCTTCAAGTTTTAATGCTTCTAAAACTTCTTCTTGGCTTGAAACATTTACTGTAATTTTACCTTCATTTGTTATAGCAACATTTTTTATAGAATTTAAATCTTTAATTATAAGATTTCCTGCTTCTTCAACCTTAAGTGTAACTTCTTCTGGAATAACTATATCTTTAGTTATTTCCATATTACCACTCTTAAGTGTTACTGAAACTAATTTTTTAGCAAATATTTCACTTAATGATTCAACAGTAACAGGTTTTCCATATTCTAAGCATGGTTCGTCACTTCCGCTTGGTCTAACCAAACGATTACATTTAACTTCATAGCCACCTTCTACTGCTGTAATTGTTAATTGATGTCCTAAAGCTGGAATAACTTCTGGTGTTATTTCTTTTTCAGGTCTTCCACATACGCAAGCTTTATAAGAATAACCTACAAATCCATCTTCTTCACAAGTTGCTGATTTTCCAGCTTGTGTACGTTGTTGATTAAATACGCAAGTTTCTCTTTTTATTTCTTTTCCACATGTTTTGCAAACTTTTTTATGTTGGTCATAGTTTCCTATTTTTTCAAGTTGTGTATATTCATAGTCATGGTCTTTTCTTGTGCTTTCATCTATATATCCACAATCTTTGCATTGTTGATAATGTTGTCTTTGATCTTGGCTTATTTTATATTCATAGTTATGAGCTACTTCTACTGGTTCTTTTTCATGTCCACATACTTTACATGTTGATTTTATAACATGATTTTCGTTATCATCTTGTTCAATTGTTTCTTCAAATTCGCAAGCTTCAACTTCTCCACATACTTTAGTTTCTGTCCAGTGGCGTCCTTCAGCTTCCACTTCTACTTGATATGTTCTTACACATTTATGTTGGTCTTTTCCTTCTGCTGTTTCATCATATTTAAAGTCATGACCTAAAGCTGGTATTGTATGATCTTTAGATGCATTTCTATTGCATACTGAGCAATCACGATATGATTCAGTTCCAGGTTCTGTACATGTTGGAGCTTTTCCAACTATCATTACTTCTGTGCATGCTTCTGTTTCAGTAGTTTCACAAATTGGGCAATTTCTAGAGTGTTGATTATTTTCAGCTGGAACCCATTCTGTCATATTTTCGTCATTGTGTTCTGTTGTTTTTTCTAAACCACAATTTGAACATTTTGCTCTACAAAAATCTTCTTCTTTAGTTTCTACTTTGAAGTCATGTCCTAATGCTGGGATTTCTTCACCTTGTTTAATTACTTTTCCACATGTTGAGCATACTGTATCTGCTTTCTTTCCTGGTGCTTCGCATGTAGGTTGTTTTTCTGTTCCTTCAGTTAATTGGTGTAGTCCTTCTCTATTTTCTTTTACTCCATGGAAGAACCAGTGTTCTGCTACTCCTACCCAATCAACGTAACCATCTTTAACAAAAGCTTTTGTTAAATCAGAATATCTATATACATAGTGGTCTAATTGAACGTTAGCACTTGGATTTCTTCCTTCGTAAATTCCATGATATACATAATGGTCATATGCTTTTGCATAATCAGAGTTTAAAGCTACTTTTAAATCTGGATATGCTTCTAAATAATATTTTACATCAAATAGTGGGCTTGCTGTTCTTCCTTCAGCAATTCCATGATATATGAAGTGTTCATATGCTTCTTTATTTGTCATATTACTTAAATCTGAGTTTACTTCTTTATAATATTTTACATCAAATAAAGGACTTCCTGCTCTTCCTTCATCTATTCCATGATAATTAAAATGTTCATATGCACCTGCATAATCATTAAAGCCATAATATTTTCTAAGTCCATATTTGATGCTATATAAAATTCATTATCAAATACAATTTTTTCTATTGTTGCTGCATTAGATCTTGCTGAAAAAATTGTGAAAAAAGCAAATGCTGTTATTAATGTAATTAACAATTTACTTGTCTTTTTCATAAGTTTATATTCACATTCCTTTCCTAATTTATTTATTTTTGATTTGTATTTAAAAATATCCTCCTTTCTTTAAAAATATTTAATAAAAAGCCTTTGAAGTTAGATAATATATGCTTGTATGTTTTTGTTTGCTTTCAATAATTATTATAACACCATTATGTTTACCTGTAAATATTTTTTATGTAAAATAATCTGGTAATTTCTTCAAAAAAATAAGTAGGAGAATTTCTTTATAATTAAGAAATTTCTCCTACTCAATTTAGATATTTTATTATTCATCTTCCATTGTTTCGTCATACTCAAATTCATAAGTCTCATCTTTTTCTTCTGATTCTTCCTTTTTTGGTTTCTTAGATTTTTCTACCTTTTCTACTTCTTCTTCAATCTTTTTTTCTATTGCTTGTTTGTCTTCTTCTTGCTTTTTCATGTTTTTGTTGTGTTTATTTTGCATTTCTTTTAATATTTTTTCTGTTTCTTCTTTTTTATTTTGCATACAATGATTCATTATATTGTTTGTTTTTTCAATTAAATCTGGAATATAATCTAAAAGTTTATCTAAAGATGATGTATGGTTAACAGGCATTAATTTTACTCCACTTGGTTGAATTACAAGAAATGCTATTGGATTAATTGTTACTCCTGCTCCACTTCCTCCTCCAAATGGTAATCGATATTGAATTGCTTCTTCTTTTTCTCTTTTTTTATATTCATCTATTGTTTCTCCTTTAAATTCACTACCTCCTGCAGCAAATCCAAATGATACTTTTGAAATTGGAATAATGACAATATTATTTGATGTCTCAATTGGTTCTCCTATAATTGTATTTACATCAATCATATCTTGAATGCTATTCATAGCTGTAACCATAAGACCTTCTATGGGATGTTCGCTCATTTTCCTTCACTCCTTCTTTCTGTTCTTTACTTAAAATATAAATGATATTTATAATATGGCTTATTTTTATATCAAATATACCTGAAAAATATATATTTACTAAATTTTGATTACTATAAATTGGTTGGATTTTAAATACTTGATTTTCAAATTTACTCATTTTTCTTTGTAAAATAATTGCTATAATTGTACTAATTGTAGGAACTAAAATTGATGTTAAACTAGCATTTTCTGTTCCAATATCTATATATAAATCAATATTTTGAATTAAGATATCAAGTTTCTTTATTATAGTTAAAGCTTTTTTATCAAATTGTTTATTATTCTCAATTAATTTTAAATCTAAATTTTTTATTTTATCTTTTAATTTTAATTTTTCTAATTTTGTTTTTGTA
>CANRFX010000079.1 GCA_947629995.1 uncultured Clostridia bacterium
ACTATATAATCATTGTTTTATCAACTTATTTTTTATATTTGTAAAACTTAGTTCTGTTCCTCAGGACCACCACCAACATAGTTCCATCTCTCTTCCATTTTATCAGGTATTTTTTGAATATCATCTGATGAGACACTAGATTTTAGAGCAATAACAGGGCGCACAGAAAGTGCAACTTTATTCCCCTGACCTTTCGAGTTGAACAAGAACCCGAAACTTAACATTCCCATGCTAAAACCCTCTTTCTCATTGCCTATGAGCGATCCAACCCCGAAGCCCGCAAAGTCACTCCCCTTCATAACACCGAGTGAAGCAAGCCAGTATAATTTACCAGAAACCTCCGTATTATCAAATAACATATCATATATTCTTTTATTTGAAAGTTTTACATAAGGAAATACTTCATCATCTAATTCCTCTGGTATTACAGGAATCAAATATCCTGTTAATTCTCCTTCTACTGTTGTCCTAGTTTGTCCATCTAACCAACTTTCTGGTGTATAATGATCAGAAAATTCATACGGATCTCCATAATTAGATCCAAGCAAAGAATAGACATTTACTTTATTTATCTCATCTTTTGTCATTATTCCTGTTATTTCACCTATATCTTTTTGTGTTACACTTCTTCCTGTTCCTAATTCTGAACTATATAATTCACATATATTTTTTAATTGTTCCAATGAATTTACATATCCTTTTGCTCCATTCATTTTTAAATATGGGCTTGATTCATCATTACTCTTCATTGGACTTCCTGCTATTAGCTTTATTCCTTCAGTTTCACTATCTTTCCCTAGTACTCTCCAATTTAATTGGTTTTTTTCTTCAGTTATTTCATATACTTGTACTCCAGTATCTTCTCCTAATACATCTTCATCCACTTGATATTTTTTACTTGTTGGATTTGTATAATTTACATAGTCTCCTATATGCAAATGTTCTGGATTTACACAATCTCCATTTTCATTTGTACAGCTTTCTTCTAATGCTTTGTCATACATTTCTACTAATGTTAAAGGTCCTACTTTCCCTAATGGACTAAAGTCAATTTCTATTGACCCTATTGTAATTTTGTCATTATCTGCTAAATACTCTACTTCGTCATCTGTTAATTTTCCATCTTTTTGTAATTCATCTATTACTGCTTGCCTTGACTTTTTTGCCCCTTGCCTTGCATAATCTGTCATTGAATTTTCTGAAACTGCTAATGCTACTGCTTCTTTTACTTCTCCTACTCTTGTTTCTTCTTTTGATTCATTTGCCTTTGTTAATATTCCATTATCCCCTGTTAATGTTGCAATTGATATTGCAGCTAGTATCAATAACACGATAATCGTAATAACAAGCGCAATTAATGTAATACCCTTACTTCCTTTTAAAATTTTAGTTTGAGTTGTTTTTGTTTTGTACTTTTTCATTTACCTTTAATTCCCCCTCTTTCGTTTTTCAATTATGTTATTTTGTTTATACAGTTATACATATTCTACCATGTCTTTTTTTTTATTTCAATACAGACTTCAAATTTTAATATTTTTGTAACATACTTGTAACACAAAAACTACTATCTTTTTATTGATAGTAGTTTTATTTTTTATAATATTTCTTGGTGGAGATGACAAAAGTTGTATTTGATATATCAATATTTGTAAGCATTTTGTTGACAAAATTGTTGACAAAAATGCGAATAATTACAAAAAAATGTATATAAATTTATATAAATTTTATAAGAGGTAATCGAAGTTGCACTAACCAAATTGCGTGGTATTAACAATAAAATTTAAGTTCTTCATCTGGAAAATGTTCTTTCCATTTTGAAATAATATAAAAATAGTTATTGCCTATTGTTTCTAATAATTCACTTAAGTCTTTAGTAGGAATATTGCTTTTATTATTAGCCAAAACACAACCTCCACTTTTAGTAAGCCATATTTTTGTAGAATTTTGAACTGGTCTTCCCTTTGAAATATGAACGTGAATAGGCTCATTAAATTCATTTGACCAAAAATATACTTTATATCCGCATCAATTCTAATACATTAGGCAATTTTAATTCCTCCTTCTCTAGCCCATCGATAAAATGAAGGCAGTCCTCTTTCTACAACTGTGCGAAATAATTCTATTTCTTCATTTGTAAAATTGCCGTCTTTATATAATATTTTACAACTAGGTAATTCAAATCTTACACTATCAAAACCATTATCAGTAGGTCGTTCAAAATGTACGTGCAGAATTTCTTCGTCATTTTCATTTTTCATTATATGTGAAAAAACAACCTCTGTACCGTCTGCATATTTTACATATGGATACATCATTATTAATCACTCTCCTTTTACATTTTCTATTATAACATAATTTACAGTATTTTACTACTAATAAATGAAAAATAATTAAATATTAATCGTGCGAGGCAAGTTCTAGTGTGTTAGAACTTCACAAAAGTTTTCTAATTGTAAAGTCAAAGGGGTGATTTATTTTTGTTAAGCCTTGCGAAGGCTATCTTTAAAAAAGGAAATTTAAAATATGAGTTATGCAATAATTAGAAATGCAAATTATAAAAAGGATAATCTTGCTGGATTATATAAACACAACGAAAGAAAAAATACAAACTATTCTAATAAAGAAATTAATAAAAATAATTCTATTAAAAATTATTCTATAAAACAATGTAATACAACATATTCAAAAGCAATTAAGCAATTAATAAATGAAAATAATTTAAAATTACAACTTAGTAAATCCTATAAAGCAATAGAAACTATTGCAAATTAGTAGATAATTTTATAAAAGAATTTCAAAAATAATTTACAAAATTTTTAATAAAAAAATCTTTATTATATAACATTTATGCCTACTTGCTTAGCGACAAGAAGTAGGCATTATTTTACAATTTTCCAAAAATTACACAAAATTCATGACTTTCCCTTTCTTGGTGGAGATGAGGAGAGTCGAACTCCTGTCCATAATACCTTCCATATAGACTTCTACAAGTTTAGTTTGTATTTTATATTCATTTTGTTTTCACCTACAAACAGGTTAAAACAAAATATAACTTTTTAAAATACCCACTACTTCAAAAGTAAAAGTAGTTTTGTTTCCCACTTAAGATATGACACTTTACTAAAACTTGTGGGAAATTTTAGTAAAGCGTAGCTACAACTCTTAGGCAGCTAATGCTAATTCTCTATTATCAGCGTTTATATTTAAATTTCGCTTTTTTTAAGTGGCCAAAGCGACCATCCACTACTTGCTATCTATACTTCTAGTAATATGTCGAGACCATTACATCCCCATATAATATTTATTATACTATATTTATTTCAATTTATCAATATTTTGCTCCTAATTTCATATATTATTCTAGGTGATAATTATGAATATTGTTTCTACAAATGTTCCTTATAATTCTAATGTTCTTAGGCAAAATCTTACTGTTTTATTAAAAAGATATCCATTTTTAAATGTTCAGACTGTTGGAAATAGTGTCCTTGGGAAACCAATTTATGCTATTAAATTAGGACGTGGTCAAAAAAGTGTTTTTTATTCTGCATCTTTTCACGCTAATGAATGGATTACTACTCCTGTCTTAATGAAATTTATAGAAGATTACTGTATTTCTTATGTTAATAATTCTAATCTTTATGGCTATTCTATTAAAAATCTTTTTTATTCTAGTTCTATCTATATAATACCAATGGTTAATCCAGATGGAGTTGATTTAGTAACTGATAATATTGCAGTAAGTGAATTTAGCTATCAAAAGGCTTTAAATATCGCAAATGAATTTCCATCTATTCCATTTCCTAATGGTTGGAAAGCAAATATAAATGGTGTGGATTTTAAAATATACCAACCTATTCATATTTTTGATATTCACCATTTAAATAGATAAACTTGTCTCCTTTTTCAGCTGTTTCATACAAATTTTTGGGAAATTCTATTTCTTCAATTTCTTCTATACCTCCACCAACTTTATTGTTTAAATCGTATAAACAAATTCTTCCTGAATATTTTTCACCCGCTTTATAAATATGCCCATCTATTCTTTTGCTATCTAAATATTGATCTTGCTCTTTTATTTTTTCCTTAATCATATTATTTATTTGGTTTTCAACAACCCTTGTATCTTCTTTTTCTAAAATAAAGTCTTCTCCTTTTTTTCTTAAAATACTTCCTAAACTTGTACCTTCAGGCAAATCTTCTATTTTTTTTGTAATCACTTCATGACTTTTATTAGGTTCACAAATACATAAATTGTATGTATTTTTTTCGTTAGTATCTATATCATATATATAGTACATTTCTCCTTTATCTTTAGTTTTTAAAGCATAATTTTGCAATATATTTGCTCTTTCAAGCAGCATTTCGTCTTTATATTTTGAAATTATTTTTTTGTTATTTATTTCTAAATTATCTGCAAGTAAATTATTCCAAGTATTATCTACTCCTGAAATTTCTGTATTATGTGTCAAATTTTTTTCTAAATAATTAGATAACTCTTTTATAAAATTTTGCACAAATTGATTCTCCTTTAAATCATTCCATAAATTATTTACTAAGTCTAAATTCAATATATAATCACTCCTTTTTTTATTTATTTTTCTTCATGACTTTCTCCAGTAGCATAATCAATAACTATTCCAGGCTGAACATTATAGCAATAAACATTAAAATGAACTCCTTCACCAGAATCTTCTACTGACCACGCTTCCATTTCTACTCCACTTGCTAAAAGGTTGTTTCCTTCAAAGATAGGTGTTACTCGATATAGAACATGATTATTTTCATTTTTATTTATATACTGGGCTACCTCATTTTCAAATGGTAACATTCCTTCTGTATTTAAATATCTTGTCCCAGTTATCAAATTATTTTTATTTGCATTTTCTCCTGCAAGTTGCCAACCAATTAAATGACAACGATTATATAAATATTTATCTTTTATTAAATTATCATATCTTTTTTGTACCCATCCAGTTGGCTTTACCCCTCCGATTTCTCCTCTTTGTTCATCTTTTGGAGGCATAATTTCTTTGCAAATATTAGCTATTGCTACTCCGCTTCTTCCTAAGATATCTAATTCACTATATTTTTCAAAAGGTTCAGTGGTGTAATCTTCTTCTGTAAAATATGGAGTATTGTTATTTATTTCAACATAAGATTTTTCTGCATATTCTGGAATTGTAGATAAACCCAATACTTCATTGGGACTATTTGTATCATCATTTACTGAATTTTTAATT
>CANRFX010000080.1 GCA_947629995.1 uncultured Clostridia bacterium
CATATACTATTCTATTTTCTAAGCCCATTACAACATCTAGATTACGTAGCCCAATATCTGTATCTATTAGTGCTATTTTTTTGCCTTCTACTGCTAAGCTTGCACCTAAATTTGCCGTTGTTGTTGTTTTTCCTACTCCACCTTTTCCTGATGTTATTACAATTACTTCTCCCATTTTTTTCCTCCTTAGAATTTTATTCTAATTCTTTTTCTAATGTTTATATAATATAACGAAAATTTTAAAAAGTCAATGAATTTTTTGCTAAAATTACAGAAACATTTCTAAAATATTACAATTTGTTTACAAATGTAATTTTTTAATTTTCAACTTTATGTTACTTTCTTATTGTATAAAAAAAACTAGTTTTTACTAGTTTCCTTTATTCTTAAAAATTTCTATATAAAATATAAAATTAATCCTCCAACAAGTACAATTATAAATCCTAAAATTTTTAACCCATTTGATGCTTCATTTTGATCTCCAAATCCAAAAAATTTTTTTGTTATAATTCGTGCATCATAAATAAATATAACTCCAAATAATACTATTATAATACCAATAAATTTTAGAACTATTTGCCACATTTTTATCAACATCCTTTTTTATTTTTACATATTAATCATACTATTTAATACTGAAAAAGTCAAATGTCTATTTTTTTTATACAAAATAACACTTAATTTTTAAAAAATTATATTTCAATTCTATTCATAAATTTGTCTTTAACTAATTCCTTTAATAAGTTGTTTTCGTTGTTTTCTAATTTAGGATCTTCCGAAATAATTTTAATTGCTGCATTTTGAACCATCTTTAATATTGGCATATCTTCAAATAAATTGGCTATTTTAAATTCTGGTAAGCCATGTTGCATAGTTCCAAAGAAATCGCCAGAGCCTCTTAACTCTAGGTCTTTTTCAGATATTACAAATCCATCATTTGTCTTGCACATAACATTCATTCTTTCTTTTACTGTTTCACTTCTACCTTCATATTTTAATATACAATAAGATTGAAATTCTCCTCTTCCTACTCTACCTCTTAATTGATGTAATTGTGCTAATCCAAATCTTTCAGCATTTTCAATGACCATAATATTACTATTTGGTACATCAACACCTACTTCTATCACAGTTGTAGAAATTAAAATGTCTATCTCTCCATTTTTAAACTTCTCCATGATAGAATCTTTTTCCCTTGGTCTCATTTTTCCATGTATATATTCCACTTTGTATTGTGGAAAAACTTGTGTCTTATAAGTTTTGTATAATTTTTCAACAGATTTTAAATCTAATTCTTCATTTTCTTCTACTAATGGGCACACTATATATGCCTGATGCCCTTCTTGCACCTGTTTTCCAATAAAACTATTTACTCTTTCAGTCATATTTTTCCTTACTGCAAAAGTTTCTACTTTTTTTCTATTTGGTGGCAATTCATCAATTATTGATATATCCAAATCACCATATAAAATTAATGCTAGAGTTCTTGGAATAGGCGTTGCTGTCATAACTAAAACATCTGGGTTTTTTCCTTTATTTGCAATTTTAGTTCTTTGTTTTACTCCAAACCTATGTTGCTCATCTGTTACAACTAAACCTAAATTTTTAAATTGCACATTTTCTTCTATAATTGCATGTGTTCCAATTAAAATATCAATTTCTCCATTTGATAATCTCTCTAATAATTCTTCTTTTTTCTTTTTTGATATTCCAGAAACCAAAAGTTCACATTTAATATTGAATTTTTCTAAAATTTTTTTAAAGTTTTCTAAATGTTGAGCTGCTAAAATTGCAGTTGGAGCCATAATTGCTGCTTGATATCCACATTTTACTGCTTTATAGGCAGCACACATAGCAACTACTGTTTTCCCTGATCCTACATCTCCTTGTAATAGTCTATTCATAGATTTTTTAGATTCCATATCACTATCAATTTCTTCTAATACTCTAAGTTGTGCTTTTGTTAATTTAAATGGTAATTCATTTATTACATCTGACATTTTGGCATCTTTTGTAAATTCAATTCCATTTTGTTCATTCATAACTTTATTTTTTATTTGTAACAAAGCAAGTTGTGTTGATAATAATTCTTCAAAAACAAATCTTTTTCTTGCTATTTCAAAATCTTTTAATTCTTTTGGAAAATGAATTTTTTTAGTAGCATTATTAATTTCTTCTAAATTGTATTGTTCTAATATGTAGTTTGGTAATGTTTCTTTTAATTTACCTTCTACTTCTAATAGTCCATTTTCCATAATTTTTCTTAATACATTTTGAGTTAATTTATAAGTTAGTGGATAAAGTGGTATTATTTTTCCAGTATTAAAATCCGTTTGTTCCTCATCAAATGCAGGAGAATTCATTGTTATTTTTCCAAAGTTATTAGTTATTTTTCCATAAAATTTATATTTTTCTCCTATTTTAAATTTAGTTTTTAAATAACTTTGATTAAACCACATAATTTCTGCTGTACCAGTTTCATCTCTAACAAGTAATTTTTGCATAGTTTTTCCCTTTAACCTAACATCTGAAAGTTTACCACAAGCAACCGCTTCAATTAAAGCATTTTCTCCATTTATACATTCTGCTATATTTTTTACTTTACTTCTATCTTCATAAGCTCGTGGATAATATGTTATTAAATCTTTTAATGTAAATATTCCCAATCGATTTAATAATTCTGCTCGATTGGGTCCAACACCTTTTACATATTTTATTTCTTTGTTTAAGTCCATATTTAATACTATTCCTTCCCAATATACTAACTTTTTTCACAACTTATTTATATTTTTAATAATTTAAAATTTAACCCATCTGCACTAACTAACTTAAATTCAATTCCCTCATACTTTCCTTCCACTGCTTCTTGAATTGATGTACTATGTAAGTGCCCATAATAACATTTTTTAACATTATATTTTTTCATGATTTGAACAAATGGTGTTGTTTCATTTTTTTGTATATCTTGAGTTGTAATAGGAGGATAATGCATAAATACAAGAATTTCTTTTTCATTATTTTCGTTTAATTCTTCTGCTTTTTTTAATGACAATTCTAATCTTATTAATTCTCTTTTTAATAATTTTTTATCTTCTCCTTCTTCTTTTTGCCCCCATCCTCTTGTTCCTGCTATTATATAATTTTCAAATTTATATGCTGAATTATAAATAAAATCAATTGTATTAAAGTTATTTTCTTTTAAAAATTTTCTCATACTGGTTACAGTTGTCCACCAATAATCATGATTTCCCTTTAGTAATAATTTTTTTCCAGGTAATTGATTTAAATAAGAAAAATCTTCATAAGCGTCTTTTAAATATGTGGCCCATGAAAAATCACCAGGCAATATTACTAAATCTTCTGACATTACTTTTTCTATCCAATTTGATTTTATCT
This sequence comes from uncultured Clostridia bacterium, assembly GCA_947629995.1. Classification (GTDB taxonomy): domain Bacteria; phylum Bacillota; class Clostridia; order TANB77; family CAG-508; genus CAG-269. Next base: position 3,397 of record CANRFX010000080.1, read on the forward strand.
TTTCTTCATGATCTTTCCAATTTTCTCCAAATATACTCATTGGCTTCTTTTCATGAAAAGATAAATGTAAATCTCCTATTGTATAGACTGACATTTTATTCTCCTTACATTTCATTTAATTTTAAATTTGGTACAGCATTTAAATTCAAATTACTTCTAATTCCTGATATATAGTTGTAATACCCTGCTGATGCTATCATTGCTGCATTGTCTGTACATAATTTTAAATCTGGCATATAAACCTTAATTTGCCTTTCTTTTAATTTCATAAATTCTGTCCTTATATATGAATTGGCTGAAACTCCTCCTGCTAATGCAATGGTTTTTATACCTGTTTTAGAGATTGCTTTTTCTACATTTTCCATTAATGTTTCTGTTATTGTTTTTTGAAAACTAGCACATAAATCTGATTTATTAATTTCGGGATTTTTATGATGTAAATTTATAATTGCTGTTTTTATTCCACTAAAACTAAAATCTAAACTCTCATCTTCAAAATGAGTTTTAGGAAGTTCAATATTGGCTTGTCCTTCTTTTGCTAACTTATCTACTTTTGGTCCTCCTGGATATCCGAAGTCCTACTACTCTTGCTACTTTATCAAAGGCTTCTCCAATTGCATCATCTCTAGTCTTTCCGAAGTACTTCAAATTCAGTATAATCTTTTACATAAATAATTGCGGTATTACCACCTGACATCATAATACATAAAAATGGTGGCTTTAATTCTGGATAAGTTATATAATTTGCTGCAATATGGCCTTGAATATGATTAACTCCAACTAGTGGTATTTTGTTTGCAAAAGATAATGCTTTAGCATAAGAAACACCTACTAGCAAAGCACCTACTAAACCTGGTCCATAAGTTGGTGTAATTGCATTAATTTTTTTTAACTCAATTTTTGCTTCTTTTAAAGCTTTTTTGGCTACCCTTGAAATTGCTTCTATATGATTCCTAGATGCTATCTCTGGCACTACTCCACCATATTTTTCATGGATTGGAATTTGTGTATCTATAATATTGGAAAGAACCTCTCTACCATTTTTTACAATGGCTACAGAGGTTTCATCACAACTTGTTTCAATTCCGCATTGTTAAAATATCTTTTTCCACTATTTACTCCTTTTTGCTTGCAATGTTGAGAATTCTTTATTCTATACTCTAAATATTAATCTTCCTAAGTTCATTATTCCTGTTGATACTGCATTTATTACTGGTGAAATTATTACACTTGCTATTCCTGTTATCCAAATTACTATAAATACAATATAAAATATTTGTTCATTATTTCTAAACCATTCTTTTGCATTATATGGTAAAAATGGCATAATTATTTTAGAACCATCAAGTGGTGGTAAAGGTATTAAATTAAAAATTCCTAAACCTATGTTAATTGCAATTGTATATTGTATTAATAACATGATAATATAACCAATTGTGGAGTCCATAAATGCTATTCCTGCAAATTTATATATCGCATAATAAATTAATGTAAATACAATTGCTAATATTAAGTTCATTGCAGGTCCTGCAACTGATACTATTGCTTCTCCTTTTTCCATTGAATATTTTCTTGTATAATTACTAGGATTTACATGTACTGGCTTTCCCCATCCAAATCCTGCTACTAATAGCATTAATCCTCCTATTGGGTCTATATGACTAAGTGGATTTAAACTTAATCTTCCTTCCATTTTAGCTGTATTGTCTCCTAATTTGTATGCAGCATATCCATGTGCAAATTCATGGAAAGTAATTGCAATTAGTACCCCTGGTACACTAATTACTAAATTAAATAATGATGCTGGATTAGTTATATATTGTGCTAATGCAAATAAC
>CANRFX010000081.1 GCA_947629995.1 uncultured Clostridia bacterium
TGGTGACATTTTAGATACTACTTTAGTTTGTACCATTCTAGACATATGTCTTCCAATAGTATTGAATGTTAAAGTAGGTGATTTTTCATCCATTTGTCTAATTTCTCCATATGGTACTAATCCTAGTTTAACTAATGCTTGGAAACCATTGCAGATTCCTAAAATTAGTCCATCTTGTTCATATAAATGTTTGTGGATTAAATCTTTTAGCTTTGGATTTCTGAATACTGATGCAATAAACTTACCTGAACCTTCTGGCTCATCACCACTACTAAATCCACCTGGTATCATAATTATTTGTGCTTTTTCGATTTCTTGTGCGAATAAATCTATAGATTCTTGTATGTTTTCTGGTTTTAAGTTTTTAAATACTACTTCATGTGTACTTCCTCCTGCATCTTCAAATGCTTTTGCAACATCATATTCGCAGTTAGTTCCTGGAAATACTGGTATAAATACTCTTGGTCTTGCATATTGTATTTTTGGTGTTAATGTACAAGGTTTGTTACTTAATATATTTTGTGCTTTCTTTTCTTCTTGTTTTGGTTTTGTTGGAAATACTTTTTCTAATGGTTCTTCCCATTTTTCAATTAATTCATTTAAATCTAATGTTACTTCACTATTTACTCTGATTTTTTCATCTTCTATTGTATTTCCGAATAGGTTTTAGTTCTTTTACATCTACATTGTCTTTTAATTCAATAACAAAAGAACCATAATATGGATAGAATAAATCAATATCACTATTTTTTACTTCAAATCCTATTTTATTTCCAATGCAGCTTTTTGTGATTACATCTGCTATTCCTCCGTTTGTGACAGTACTTACTGATAATACTTTTTCATCTTTAATTAATTTATTTATAATTTCATAATTTTCTTTTAAGTTATCAAAGTCTATAATATAATCTTGTCCCATTTTGGTTTCTAAAAACATTACTTTTGATTTTTGTTTTTTAAATTCGTTAGAAACAACTTTTGTAGTATCTGTTTCTCCAATGCAGAATGATACTAATGTTGGAGGTACATCTAATTCATTATAAGAACCACTCATACTGTCTTTTCCTCCAATTGCTGCTATTTTCAATTGTTTTTGTGCATAATATGCACCAAGTAATGCAACAAATGGTTTTCCCCATCTAGTTGGTTCTTCTCTTAATTTTTCAAAATATTCTTGTAGTGTTAAATATGCTTTTTTGTAATCTCCACCAATTGCTACATATTTTGAAACAGATTCTATAATAGCATAAACTGCTCCATGGAAAGGACTCCAGCTTGCTAAATATGGATTATATCCATAAGTCATAATTGTTCCACTATTAGTATATCCTTTTTGTGTTGGTATTCTTGCTACCATACCTTGAGAAGGTGTTAATTGATATTTTCCTCCAAATGGCATTAATACACTTCCTGCACCTATACTACTATCAAAACGTTCTACTAAACCTTTTTGAGAACAACAATTTAAACTACTTATTGTTTCTTCCCATTTTGTTTTTATACTTTCTACTTTTTCTTTTTTAAAGTAAGATTTTTCTTCTTCTGGTTTTATTACTTCTACTTTTGCATTTTTTACATCACCATTAGTATTTAAAAACTCTCTTGAAAGGTCAACAATTAGCTTTCCTCTCCAATACATTTTCATTCTTTTTTCTTCAACTACATCTGCTACAACTGTTGCCTCTAAGTTCTCTTTTTCAGCATAAGCAATCATTTTATCTACATCTTCTTTTGCAACTACTATCGCCATTCTTTCTTGAGATTCTGATATAGCAAGTTCTGTTCCATCTAATCCTTCATATTTTTTTGGTACTTTATCTAAATTGATTATTAATCCATCTGCTAATTCACCAATTGCAACAGAAACTCCACCTGCTCCAAAATCATTACATCTTTTTATTAGCTTTGTTACTTCTTCATTTCTAAATAATCTTTGTATTTTTCTTTCTTCTGGTGCATTTCCTTTTTGAACTTCTGCACCACAAGTTGTTAAAGATTGACTGTTGTGTGCTTTAGAAGAACCTGTTGCTCCTCCTAAACCATCTCTACCTGTTCTTCCTCCAAGTAAAATTACTTTATCTCCTGGAACAGGTCTTTTTCTTACAACATTCTTACTTGGTGCTGCTCCTACTAGTGCTCCAATTTCCAAACGTTTTGCAACATATCCATCATGGTAAATTTCTGCTACTTGCCCAGTTGCTAAACCAATTTGATTTCCATAAGAGCTATAGCCTCTTGCTGCTTCATTTGTTAGTTTTCTTTGTGGTAATTTATTAGGAAGTGTTTCTTCTACTGATTTTCTTGGGTCTCCACAACCTGTTACTCTCATTGCTTGATATACATATACTCTACCAGATAATGGGTCACGAATTGCTCCTCCTAAACATGTTGCTGCTCCACCAAATGGTTCAATTTCTGTTGGATGATTATGTGTTTCGTTTTTAAACATTATTAAATATTCTTCTGGTTTTCCATCTACTAAAATTTCTGCTTTTATGCTACAAGCATTTATTTCTTCTGATTCATCTAAATCTTTTAGATATCCTGCTTTTTTTAATTCTTTTGCTGCAATTGTTGCAATATCCATTAAACAAATATCTTTTGCTTTTTTATTTTCATAAACAATTTCTCTTGCTTTTAAATAATCTTCATATACTTTTTGTAATAAATCCCATTTAATTTTTAAAACTTCTAGTTTGGTTAGGAAAGTTGTGTGTCTACAATGGTCTGACCAATATGTATCAATCATTTTCATTTCTGTAATGGTTGGATCTCTTTTTTCGACGTCTCTAAAATAGTTTTGGCAAAATTGTAAATCAGCAAAATCCATTGCAAATCCATATTTTTTATAGAATTTTTCAGAATCTTGCTTTGTCATTTTTATAAATCCGTCTATAACTGCTACATCTTCTGGCATTTCCAATTTTTGTTCTAGTGTTTCTGGTTTATTTAGCATACATTCTCTAGAATCAACTTTGTTAATCATGTAATTTTTAATTTTTTCTACTTCTTGCTCACTAATATCCCCTTTTAATACATATACTTTTGCAGATTTTGCATTTGGTCTATTTCCTCCTGCTATAATTTGTAAACATTCTTCTAATGCTTGCGCTCTTTGATCAAATTGACCTGGTAAAAATTCTACTCCAAATACTTTATCTTCTTTTTTAAATGGATATTCTTCTACATAATATTCATCTACTTGTGGTTCTGAAAAAACTGTTGTTTTTGCTTCTTCAAAGGTTTCTTCTGTAATGTTCTCTACATCATAACGGTTTAAAATTGTGATGCTCTTTAAAGATGATATTCTTAAATTTTCTTTTATATCAGATAATAATTCTTTTGCCTCTACATCAAATCCATCTTTCTTTTTTACATAAATTCTTTTTACCATTTTCTTTCCTCCTAAAAAACTTATTATTCAATTATAATTTCTTTATTTCCTTCAATTACTTCTCCTATTTTGTAAGCTTTTTCTCCATGTTGTTCCAAAATTTCAATTGCTTTATCTGCTTCTTCTTTTTTAACAATAATTGCCATACCAATTCCCATATTGAATGTATTATACATATCTCTTTCCGGAATATTTCCTACTTTTTGTATTAGATTAAAGATTGGTAAAATTGGGTATGAATCTTTTTTAATTTTTAACGAAACACCCTCTTTTAACATTCTTGGCATATTTTCATAAAATCCTCCACCAGTAATATGAGATATTCCTTTTACTGTTACGTTTTTTATTAATTCTAAGACTGATTTAACATATATTTTTGTAGGTGTTAATAAACATTCGCCTAATGTCATTCCTAGACTTTCTTCATATTTATTAACTGTTTCTTCATTAATATTAAATACTTTTCTAACAAGTGAAAAACCATTTGAATGAACTCCAGATGAGCTAATTCCAATTACAATATCTCCTAAGTTTATAGATTCACTATCTATAATTTTGCTTTTATCTACAACGCCTACAGAAAAACCTGCTAAGTCATATTCTCCTTCTTTATAAAATCCTGGCATTTCTGCTGTTTCTCCTCCAATTAAGCTACATCCTGACATTTTGCAACCATCTGCAACTCCTTTTACAATTGTTGCAACTACTTCTGGAACATTTTTTCCAAGTGCCATATAGTCTAAAAAGAATAAAGGTTTTGCGCCACAACATATAATATCATTTACACACATTGCTACACAGTCTTGCCCAATTGTGTCATGTTTATCCATTAAAAAAGCCAATTTTAATTTGGTACCTACTCCATCTGTACCGGAAACTAAAATTGGTTCTTTTATTTCTTTTGTATCTGATAGTAGTGAATATAATCCACCAAATCCTCCTAAATCTGATACGACATTTTTGTCGTAAGTACTTCTTACGGCTTCTTTCATTAACTCTACTGATTTATACCCTGCTGTTACATCTACTCCTGCTTTTTTATAGCTTTCGCTAAAACTTATTCCCATTTTTCTCCTCCTTATTTTTCATGTCTTCATTATATAATATCTTTTTCTTTTGTTCAACATTTTTTTACTTATTTTTTATTTTTTATATATAATTAAATTTAGTTTGAACTGTAACAATTATTTTAGCAAATTGGATAATTTTGTAAATTTCTATTGACAAGTTTTAAATTTTAGATTATAGTGATAATGTTACTGGAAAATTAAGGTAATTTGACATATTTTGTAAATTTTTATAATATTATGTTTTTTTAAGGGGTATTGTATGTTAAACTTCGTACTTTGTGATGATAATCTAAATATTACTAATAAATTAGAAAAAATTTTAGAAAGTATATTTGTAAAAAATAATTATGATGGAAAAGTTGTATTTAAATCTGATGATCCAGATGATATTTTAAAATACATTGATAAAAATGATGTAGATGTATTAATGTTAGATATAAATTTAAATTCAAATAAAAGTGGTCTTGATTTAGCAGAAAAAATTAGAGAAAAAAAGAAAAATGCTTATATTATTTTTACTACTGGTCATTTAGAATATGCCATGATGGCATATAAATATAAAACTTTTGACTATTTACCAAAACCAATTACTCATGATAGATTAGAAATTACAATTAAAAGATTATTTGAAGACGCAAATGAATTAAGTAAAACTTATATCAAAATTGATAATAAAAGTACAATTATTGATGAAAATGAAATTGATTATGAAAAACTTATTATGCCTGTTATTAAACCAAACGGCAGGTATATTAAAA
>CANRFX010000082.1 GCA_947629995.1 uncultured Clostridia bacterium
CTAATTATATTATAACAGAAAAAAATATAAAAAAGTATTACATTTTTATTACATTTTTTAAGTTTTAAATAGATAAAATTTGATAAACACTTAGAATAATTAAAATGCAACAGCAAATAATTGTAAAATGTGACATTTTAAAATTAATAGCTTTATATAATTGAACATAACTAAATGTAAAATTAAAAATCTCACTTATTACAATTGATAAGAGATATCCTGTTAAACCTAAAATAGCTATAGTGAGTAGTAAATCTAAAATATTACAAAACATAACTTCAAACTGTTTGTTTAATCCTTTCAACATACTGTCAATTATATTATCTAAATACATAAATAAAATGATGGGAGAGAGGATTTTAATATATTTACCGCACTCTAAGTTCTGGAATATTTTAAAACTAATGCTATTTGCAAAAATAAAAAATAAAAAAGATAGCAAAATAGAGAATATTGAAATTGTTAAAAAACCTTTTTTGCAAATTTCTAATATTCTTTTTTTATAGTTTTTAACCATTAAACTTGTAAATTCAGGAATAAGCAATCTACTAAAAGATTGGAAAAATACATTGGGAAATAAAAGAATAGACATAGTCATCCCATCTATTTTACCATATTCTGATAGAGCAATAGCATAAGGCAACCCAAATAAAGCAAGTCTATTTGGAATAATAAATTGCTTTAAAGTAGATAACCCAGAACGAATATATGATGTAATACATACTGGAAAAGAAATTTGCAAAATTTTTCTTGTAAAATTTATTTCTTTTATTTGTCGATTTGTAATTTTTAGTTTTTCCATTTTAAATATTATATATAATATAAAACAAGAAAAAATTTCTGAAATAACATCAGCTAAAATTAAATAGATACAAATAGATTCTATGGTTTTATTATTATTAATATTTAGTAGCAATATGCTTATAACAATTTTTATAATCAATTCAAATATTTGTGCAATAGCACTTTTGTAAGCTTTTCTTATAGCAGAAAAATATCCATTTAAACTGCTAGAAAGAGCAATAAAGGGAAGTCCAAAAGAAATTATATAAAGTGGGGTAGGAGAGATCATAGATTTCAGCAATTTTTGAGAAATAAAGTTAGAAAACGCTAAAACAAGAATACTTGCTCCTAAACCTAAAATTAAAGAAAAAATACGGCAAGCTTTAAATGCTTTTAAACCATCTAAGAAATTTCCATTTTCAAATTGTTCAGAAACAAGGTATGTACAAGCAAGACTTAAGCCAGAAGTAGCTAAAGTAATAGCAAATAAATAAACAGACATAACTAAGTTAAAAATTCCGAAGTGCTTCTGAACCAATTTTGCGAGATACATATAAACCAAAAATCATTCCCATACTTTTCATAATTAAGCCTGTTATAGTTAATATAGTTCCATTTATAAAAAATTTTTTTGTTCTTTTCAATATATTCACCATTAAATAATTATTTATTCTTTAATTTGAATATGAATAATAAATAAAAAGATATAAAATCACTTTCAAAATTTACATAATTTCATATTATATATAAATGACTTATTACGAAAGGAGGAAATAAATAAATTTTGGAAGTAAAAGATAAAACAATAGGATTTGCATTAACTGGCTCATTTTGTACATTTAAAAAGACAATACCAAAAATGAAAGAACTAATTAAAAAAGGTGCAAAAATTTTACCAATTATGTCATATAACAGTTATTCATTAGATACTAAATTTGGAAAAGCAACAGAATTTATTGAAGAAATAGAAAATATAACAGGAGAAAAAATTATTCATACTATTCAAGATGCTGAACCAATAGGACCCAAAAAATTAACAGATATTATGGTTATTGCACCTTGTTCTCGGAAATACCATATCAAAACTTGCCTGTGATATTATTGATACTCCAGCATTAATGGCAGCTAAATCACATTTAAGAAATCGGATATCCGTTAGTAATTGCACCATCAACTAATAATGGCTTAAGTGGTAATGCAGAAAATTTAGGAAAATTACTTAATAGAAGAAATTATTATTTTGTACCTTTTAAACAAGATAATCCAATTACTAAACCTAGATCAATTGTATTTGATTTTGATTATCTTATAAAAACTATAGAATATGCATTAGATGGGGAACAGATTAGTCCTATCTTATTATAAAATAAAAAGTATAGAAGATTGTTTTAATTAATCTTCTATACTTTTGCTAATGGGTTGTTTTCAACAGCCTTTTTGACTTGTTCATTACTTACATGAGTATAGATTTCAGTAGTAGAAATGCTTTCATGTCCTAATAATTCTTGAAGAGCTCTTATATCAACTTTTCCATATTGGTACATTAATGTTGCAGCAGTATGCCTTAACTTATGAACAGAATATTTTTTTGTATCTAATCCTGCAACTTGTAATTTGTTTTTTACAACATTTTCAACAGTTCTATTACTAATTCTAGACCTTCTTTCACTTAAAAAAAGAGCTTTTTCAGAATATTTGTTATCACGTTTTATTGCTTCTTTTGGGCGAACTTTAATATAATCATTAATAGCTTTTATGCAAGAATTATTCAAGTAAATTGTTCTTTCTTTATTTCCTTTACCAATTACAGTTAACCTACGTTCTTTAAAATTAATATCATTAATATTAATGCCTACTAATTCAGAAAGACGCATACCACAATTTAAAAATAAAGTAATAATTGCATAGTCCCTTTCAGAATTCCTGTTATCTTCATTTGAAGTAGCTGCTAAAAGTCTTTTACTATCATCTAATGATAAATACTTAGGTAATCTTTTATCTAATTTAGGAGTTTCTAAATCTTGGGCTGGATTAGTATCTATTAATTTAGCCTTTCGACTTAAATATTTAAAAAATATTCTAATAGTTGAAATTTTTCTTGCTCTAGTAGTAGATTTACTATGGTATTCATGCATTAAATAGGATATAAATGCATGTATATCATCTAACGTAATTTTTTTAACAGTATCAAGTGTTAAATCATTAATCTTAATTTCTTTGAGATCAGTTTCATCTGTCATATTAAAATGAATTTTTATAAATTTAAAAAACATTGCTAAATCATAATTATATTCTTTTATGCTATTAGGTGATTTATTTAAAATAGTAATAGAATAATCTAAAAATGAATTAATAAATTCTGGATTATCTTCTCGTTTAATCATATTTTTCTCCGTTTCTTCTTTTAATAATATTATAATAGCACTTTTATATAAAAAATAAAAGACAAATTCTAAAAATAATACGTATTAAGGAAAATCTAATCTTAAAAATTAAAAAAAATGGTAATTTATGTGATATTTTATTGCAAATATATAGAATTTATGATATTACAGTAGTAAGAATAATAAATATAGATTATAAAAAGGAAGGTAATAAATATGTGTACTGCAATAACTTATAATACAAAGGATCATTATTTTGGAAGAAATTTTGATTTAGAATTTTCATATAAGGAAACTGTTACGATAACTCCTCGTAATTATCCATTTAGATTTAAAAATGTAAATGATATTGATAAACATTATGCTATTATAGGTATGGCATATGTATCAGATAATTATCCACTTTATTATGACGCTATAAACGAAAAAGGATTGGCTATGGCTGGATTAAATTTTCCAACTAATGCTGACTACAAAGAAGAAAAAAACGATAAAGATAATATCGCTTCATTTGAATTTATTCCATGGATTTTATCCCAATGTTCTAATATTGAAGAAACAAGAAAATTATTAAACAAAATCAACATATCAAAAATCAGTTTTAGTGAACAATTACAAGCTTCTCCATTACATTGGATTATCTCTGACAGAGGAAATTCAATAACTGTTGAAAGCGTAAAAGAAGGATTAAAAATATATGATAATCCGGTTGGTGTTCTTACTAATAATCCAACTTTTGATATTCAAATGTTTAATTTAAACAATTATATGAGTTTATCTATTGAACCACCGGAAAATAATTTTTCAAAAAAATTAAATTTTGATACATATAGTCGTGGTATGGGAGCATTAGGATTACCAGGAGATTTATCATCTGCTTCAAGATTTGTTAAAGCAACATTTACAAAGATGAACTCAATTTCTGGTGATTCAGAAGCTGAAAGTATTAGTCAATTTTTTCATATTTTAGGTTCGGTAGAGCAACAAAGAGGTTGTGTACATATGGGAGAGGATAAGTATGAAATAACTATCTATAGCTCTTGTTGTAATATGGATAAAGGTATATATTATTATACAACTTATGAAAATAGTCAAATTACTGGTATAGATATTTTTAAGGAAAATTTAGATGGAACAGAATTAATAAATTATGATTTAATAAAAAGACAACAAATATATATGCAAAATTAAATACTTAAACAGTATACTGCAATATAGGCATTTGCAGATTTTGATAAAATTTTTTAAAATACAAATAAGAATTATACATGTTTTAAAAATATGTATAATTTTTTGATTTTTTTATACATATTAATTGAAAATATATAAAATTTATGATATTTTATATATATGGAGGTTTTAAAAATGAAATTAGAAATGTTACCATATAAAAATGTTGATTTAAAAACTAAAAAAATTTTAGAACAATTAACAATTTCTTCAAGGGCCCTAGCAGAGTTAAAAGGATATGCAAATACTATTCCAAATATGCATATTTTAATAAATGCTGTAACTATAAATGAAGCTAAGGATAGTAGCGCTATTGAGAACATAGTTACAACTCACGACGACATTTATAAAGTTCTTACAGAAAGTGGTTATAAAGAAGAAAATGCAAAAGAAGTTGTTGATTATAGAAATGCTATTTGGAATGGATTTGAACAAATAAAAAAAGATGGCTATATTAATACAAATACAATTATTAAAATACAAGGTATTATTGAACACAATAATGCGGGAATTAGAAAATTACCCGGAACTGAACTTAAAAATTCTATTACTGGAGAAACTATTTATACTCCTCCTCAAAATGAACAAGAAATAAGAGCATATTTAAAAAATTTAGAAGACTTCATTAATGATGATAAGGATAATATAGATCCATTAATAAAAGTATGTTTAATACATTATCAGTTTGAAAGTATACATCCTTTTTATGATGGAAATGGAAGAACGGGAAGAATTTTAAATATTTTAT
>CANRFX010000083.1 GCA_947629995.1 uncultured Clostridia bacterium
CTCGAACCTATGACCCCCTGCTTGTAAGGCAGATGCTCTCCCAGCTGAGCTAAGCGACCGTTTCGTCTTTCGACGAAGTTTATTATACTAATTTTTTATATACTTGTCAAGTACTTTTTTAATTTTTTTCATTATTTTTCTGTTTTCTAGTATAAAATACACCGATATTAATCTTTTATTTCAATTTTTATTTCTTCATCTACTTTTACTTTTGCATATCCTCCTATAGGAAAAGTAAAAATTGGAGTAGTATGTCCAAAATTGGCATTTATTACAATAGGAATATTGCTTAATTCTTTTTTGCTTTTCAAAATTCTTGCCCATTTTTTATCATTCATTTCGCAATTTTTCTCTGCTCTGCCAACTATAATAGCTTTTATATTTTTATTTTTTGCAGAATGTAAAAGCGATTGTAAATCTCTATCAAATTCTTTATTAAATGTTTTATTTACTAATCCATCATCTTCAATAAACAATACTGTTTCTTCCAAATCTGGCATGTATTCTGTTCCTTGTAGCAAATTTAGAGTACATAAATTCCCACCTATTATTCTTCCTTCTGCTTCTCCTTTATTTATTATTTTCATACCTTCATTTTTTATAAATGTCCTATTTTCTTGTTTTTTAAACCAGCTATCATTACTCCAATCGTTAGAACTTTCAATTTCTATACTCTCTGATTTCATAAACATTTTTCTAAAATATTCCTCAGTATATTCAAATCCTTTTTTCATTCCAAAACTAGAAAAATGAGGTCCTGAATATGTTACCAGCCCTGTTTTAGCATAAATTGCATTTGTTAATGCTGTAATATCTGAAAAACCGCAAATAATTTTTGGATTTTCTTTTATCAAGTTATAATCAATATAATCTAATATTTGGTTTACATTGTAACCACCTATTACTGTTAAAATAGCTTTTACATTTTTATCTTTAAAAGCCTCATGTAAATCTTCTATTCTATCTTCTATACTAGCACAATTGTAATCTTTTCCTATTGAATTTAATACATTTTTTCCAAATGTTACTTTAAATCCTATATTTTCTAATCTTTTTTTAGCTTTTTCTATAACTTCATCGCTTAATATGCACATACTTCTAGAAGGTGCAATAACTCTTATTTCATCACCTATATTTAATTTACTTGGAATAATCTTGTTCATTATTTTTTCTCCTTATTATTAACCTTGTTTTTGATTAGCATCATTCTTGTGTTTCATTCTATCTAAAACTTTTTGCTCTATATATTTATAATTTAAAGCATTCTTTTTGCTAATTACTGTTTCACCTAGTTTTTTCTCTAAATCATCTCGTGCTGTTTTTGCAACCTCTCCTCCTGCTTTTGCAACTTTTCTATTTTCTTTTAATCCATAAGGTTTGTGCTTTTTAGCTAGCTCTCTTGTAGCTATTTCTCCTAAATCTGTTAACGCTACTTCTACATCTGACATATTATCTCTTAAAGATTCTTTTCTAATACCTTTGTATGCTTTATATTGTGAAGCTTTCATACCTGACCAAGTTTTATATATTTCGTTTGTTAGAACTGCAAATTCATAGCTTTCTGTTATTCCATTTTCTTTCCATACATCTGTTAATTTATTTCTATCTAATATTCCTTTTAGTCTAGCTTCAATCCATTTATCAGAATAACCACGATTTCTATAATAATCTATTGCTCTTTTTATTGCTATTTCAGGATCAAAAACTTCATCAATTCTTTCTTTTCCCATTTGAGCTAGCCATAATTTAAATGGTTCAGCTTTATTACTCGGTACTGATTCAACAATGCGTAATATTCCTTGTGTGTTTAAAACATCTGTATTTCTCATTTTGCCATCTTTCGACCTAAATTTGAAAGCGTCACACTTTGTGACGGTTTCATTTCCTTCTTTAGTCATTCTGTATTTTAAAGTTCTCCAATAATGTGATGGATCAGGACTGTCAGTTAATGCTTTAATAACATCAACCACACTAAAATAGTAATCTTCTTTTTCAGCATCCCAAATGCTTCTGATTTCTTTTCCTTCAAAAAGATTTGAAATAGTTTCTAATTTATTACTTTCCAACAAGCATCTTCCTTTCTTAATTTTATGTTATATCACATTCTACGCGAATTCTCAACCCATTTTGCAAAATTTTGTTCATTTTTCCATTCTTTTCTATTTTATTAAAATAAGAAAATAAAAAAATGAAAGTAGATTTTCGTGTCTACTTTCATCTTACCACTTCATATAATCCATGGTTGGTCCTTAGAGTTATAAAAATAAAGTGCTTTCACACTTTATTAAGATTGTTTCCTCTTTTTTTATTTTTAACATTTCTCTAAAATAGTTGCCGTTATTGCTTTCTAGTTATTATTTTAAATGTAGAACAGTAATACACTCTATGTGTGATGTAAAAGGAAACATATCTACTGGCTTAATGCTCTGTATTCCATACAAATCTTCCAATTTAGACAAATCTCTCATCAAAGTTGCAGGATTACAACTAATATAAATCATTTTTTTAGGTTTTATCTTTAAAATATTTTCTATACTATTATTATCTAAACCTTTTCTAGGTGGATCAACAACAACGATATCAGGAATTATATTTCTCTTATTAATTAAATCTTCTAAAGCAAATTCAACATCACCTGCAATAAACTCAGTATTTCCTACATTGTTTATTTTTGCATTTTCCTTTGCCATTTCAACCGCTTCTTCTACAATTTCAATTCCATAAACCTTTTTTGCATACTTAGATAAAAACAAAGAAATAGTTCCAATACCACAATACAAATCAAAAACAATATCTTTATCAGATATTTCAGCTTCTTTTATTGATAAATTATATAATTTTTCTGCTTGTATTGGATTTACTTGATAAAATGATAGAGGAGATATTCTAAAAGTATATTCATCTAATTTATCTTCTATAAATCCATCTCCATACAAATTAATATTTTTAGTTCCTAATATAACATTTGTATTTTTTGTATTTATATTTTTTATAATAGTTTTTATATTTGAAAATTTGCTTGTTAATTCTTTAACTAATTCTTTTTCTTTTGGGATTTTTTCACCATTTATTACCATTATGCACATAATCTCATTAGTTCGTATTCCAATCTTAGTTACAATATGCCTTAGTAATCCATTTCCTGTTTTTTCATCATAAATAGTAATTTTATTTTTTACAGCAAAGCTAAATATAAATTTTGCAATTTCTTGTGTTTGCTCATTTTGAATTAAACAATTTTCAATTGGTATAATCTCATGTGTTCTATTTGCAAATACACCGAATAACTGGCTTTCCATTTTTATCTAAGCCAACTGGATATTGTGCTTTATTCCTATAATGATATGGATTTTCCATTCCTAAGACTTGCTGTACTTTTAATTTTGTTTTTAAATTTTTGTTTACTAAATTTTGAACTATCTTTTGCTTTATTTGTAGGGTTTCTTCATATTTGATATGTCTTAAATTGCATCCTCCACATCTTTTATAAGTATTACAATCATTTTCTACTCTGAATTTTGATGAAGAAATAATTTCTATTATCTTACCAAAAGCATAAGAAGATAAAACTTTAACTATTAAAATTTTTATCTTCTCTCCTTTTATTGCATTTGGAACGAATATTGTATAATCGTCTATTTTTGCAATGCCTTCCCCTTCAAATCCGTTATCTATTATTTCTACTACATATTGTTTATTCTTTTCTACTGGAATTTTCATGAATATCTCCCATACTTCATTAATACTTTCTATTATAGTTCAAGACTATTATCTAAATAGCTATCTAGTTGTTTTAATTTTCTCAATCTACTGTTATATTCTTGTTCAGAAATTTTTCCTCTTTCTAGCGAACTACGTAAAATATAATCATATATGTTATTAACATTTTTTCTATTATCTTTAAAACATTCTTGTGAAACTTGACTTATTCTAAAATTTGGATGACTAAGTTTTATAACTTTCTCCATTTCTATAAAGTCTAAGTTATCTTCTAATATATCCCATATATTTTCATTACCAGTTAATTGACTACATCTTTTTCTTAATAATTTTCTTGCAAAATCGTTATCACTTTTTAAATTTATAAAAACATCTTCACTTATTCCAAGTAAAGTACAAATTTTTTTTAGATTTATTATTTCTTCATCATAAAGTTCTCTATGTTTTGTATCTTGATATGCTTGTGCAGAATTTCCACACATTTCCCAATATACTTTTGAAGCATATAATTCAGCTACTGCTTCGCTCATGTATCTTCCATGAATACCTCTTTGAACTTTTACTGTTTGATTATTTTGATTTTCCCAAACCATTTGGTTAGTATAATTTTTTTCATATTCCCAACAAGCATATTTTTTTCCATTACTTTCATCTTTCCATTGATCTGATAAATGCCTTAATTCGTGAAAAAGTGTAATTATGGAAATATTTTTTCTTAATTTTATTGTATTAGTTTCAACGTTTGCTTTTCCCAGTGCTAATGTTTCATTCCCATCTAATTTTTCTATTCTTAAATTATTTCTAAAATCAAATGAAACGTCACCTTCATGTCTTTCTACATAATTAATATAATAATTAATCGCATCTTTTAAACTCAAATCAGAATCACAAAAAAAGCTCATAATTTACCACCTCTTCAATATTATATCATGTCTACATAAATTTGTCAAAATAGCATTTCTTTGCACCTTTTATATAATTGTAAATAATTTTGAATAAAAACAAAAATAGCTGAAATTGGTTAAAATTTCAACTGTTTTGGTGGGCAGGGATGGATTCGAACCATCGTACTCAAATGAGAACAGATTTACAGTCTGCCGCCTTTAGCCACTCGGCCACCTACCCAAAAATAAAATAAAAATGGTGCTCCCTCAAGGATTCGAACCTTGGACCCACCGGTTATGAGCCGGTTGCTCTGACCAACTGAGCTAAGGGAGCATACATCATTTGTGCTTAGCACAAATAACAGTATAAACTATTTTATTATAAAAGTCAATAGTTTTAAGTTAAAAAATTTATGGAATGCAAATTTTTATTTGAATTTCCGTTTTTTATAAAAAACCTGATATAAGTGTGGTGATATAA
>CANRFX010000084.1 GCA_947629995.1 uncultured Clostridia bacterium
GAAAAAAATAATTGTAATAAGTATATTTGTAATATTGATTTTTAATATTGGAATAAACTTTAATATTAGTAATTTTATATTTATTTCATAATCTTTGTTAACGTGTCTTTGTAATTGTGAATTAAATTTAAAATTTTTTATTTCAATTTGTATTTTCGAAAAAATTAATATTATATTAATTACTATAATAAATGTTATAATAAAAAGAAAAACCAATTATATCGCCTTCTTTTATTGGTGATTTATAATCAGTTTTTCCATTTTTTTCTTTTTTATTCATTTGCATTTATAATTTTTGTTTTAAAAATTTTATTCTTTATTTTTTCTATTAATTTTTTAAAAAATCCTTTTTCTGGTCCATTATAAATTGTAAGCTCTGTTACATTTTGATTTCCTTTTTTATATAAATCTGTGTCCATAAAAGTAATTGCATCATTTTGAAGTTTCATTAATAAATTTACAGTTTCAAAGGCATTTAATGTTTTATTTTTACTTGCCTCATAAATACTATCTAGTTCTTTTCTCATTTCTTCGTATTTGTTCTCATCTACTTCTTTAATGGATATAATTTTTTCTTCTAATAATTTTATTGTATCCATAATTGTTTTTGAAATATCAGTTTCTTTTTTGTTACTCATAATATTTTTCCTCCGTTAATTTTTATTTATTTTTTCTACTGTAATATCTCCAGACAGTTTATCTTGAAGTGTTTCTACTTTATTTCTTCTTGATAACTCTAATAACCCAGAAAAAGCTGTTACAACTTCTTGTTTATTGTGTTGTTTCAAAGAAAATAATTTATTAAAAATAAATCTTTTTTGCTTTACTAAAACTTTAAACATTTCTTTTACTTTACTTGCTACAGTATAATTGTCTGTAATTGCTATTTTTTCAATATTTTTAGCATTTTTATTTAATTTTACGCTTGTTCTTTCTATTAAATTTTTGTAAGTATTCGGTATGACATTTTTGTCATATTCTTTATCTAAAGTTTGTTTTGGTAATTCTATTTCTTCTTGTTTCTTAAAATATCTTTTTGAAAATTCTAGATAATTTTCTTTTAAAACTTTACTTATTTCTTTGAATTTTTTGTATTCAATAATTCTTCTAATTAACTCTTCTTCAGTTAATTCTTCTTCATCTTCTTGTTGCTTTGGTAATAAGTTTTTAGATTTAATGTATAGCAATGTTGATGCCATTATTAGAAATTCACTTGCTATTTCTAAATTTAATTTTTCCTGTTCTTTTAAGTAATCAATATATTGATCTGTTATTTCGCTTAGATTAATATCATAAATACTCATTTTATTTGCATCAACTAAATGACAGAGTAAATCTAAAGGTCCTTCAAAATTATCAATTTTTATTGCGTATTTTTTTGTTTCTAATGTTAAAATTGGCATAGTAATTATTTCTCTCCCTTATCCTTCTAATGCTTTTGTTATATTTTCTAGTTTATATCCTTTTTTTGTTAGATATTGCTTTATTTCTTCTTCTCCCATAGAAATATATTTTTTATTTAATATATTTTGTGCTGATTTTATTTCATATTCCTCTAATTCTTCTTTGTTCTCATAAATGTAATCTTCTATGTCTGTTTTGCTTAGTCCTTTTGATAATAATTTATATTCTATTTCTTTTATAGATAAATTTTTTAAAGATATAAAATTATTTATTGTTTTTTTTATATATTCTTTGTCATTAATATACTTTGCTTCTTTTAAATATTCAATAATGTCTTCTAATATGTTTTCATCTATGGTGTTTGAAAACTTTGTTCTTATTTCTTGCTCTGTCCTTTTTTTGTATAATATATATTTTAATACTTTTGTTTTTTCTTTATCAAATTCTTCTATAGTGTACATTTTTTCCCTTCTTCTTTAATCTTCTACATCGTCATTGTTGTCGTCATTTTCTACATCTGGTAATTCTTCTCCTAAACTTTGTTCAAAAGCTTTTGCGAAATTTTCTCTTACTCTTGCTTCTACTTCTTTTAATATGTCTTCATTATCTTGTAAATATTTTTTAACATTTTCTCTACCTTGACCAATTCTTTCTCCATTATAACTAAACCATGAACCTGATTTTTCTATAATGTCTAAATTAACTGCCATGTCTAAAATATTTCCTGCTTTTGAAATTCCTTCTCCATAGACTACGTCAAATTCTGCTTCACGGAATGGTGGTGCTACCTTGTTTTTTACTACTTTAACACGTACACGATTTCCTTTAAATTCTCCATCTTGTTTGATATTTTCTATTTTTCTAATGTCCATTCTAACAGATGCATAAAATTTTAATGCACGACCTCCTGTTGTTGTTTCTGGATTTCCAAACATAACTCCGATTTTTTCTCTTAATTGGTTAATGAAAATCAAAACTGTTTTTGTTTTGTTTAATGCTCCTGCTAATTTTCTTAATGCTTGAGACATTAATCTTGCTTGTAATCCCATATGAGAGTCTCCCATATCTCCATCAATCTCTGCCTTTGGAACTAATGCTGCAACAGAGTCTACTACAATAACATCTAAAGCTCCGCTTCTCACTAAACTTTCTGTAATTTCTAGTGCTTGCTCTCCAGTATCTGGCTGAGATACAACTAGGTTATCTATATCTACTCCTAATTTTTTTGCATAGATTGGATCTAAGGCATGTTCTGCATCAATAAACGCTGCTTCTCCTCCTGCTTTTTGTGCTTCTGCAATAACGTGCAATGCTAATGTTGTTTTTCCAGAAGATTCTGGTCCGTATATTTCTATTATTCTTCCTCTAGGTACTCCTCCAATTCCTAAAGCAATATCTAAGCTTAATGCTCCTGTTGGTATAGCCTCTACTTCCATTGCTTTAAATTCTCCTAATTTCATGACAGAACCCTTACCAAATTGCTTTTCTATTTGATTCATTGCCATTTCTAATGCTTTCTTTTTTTCTGTATTTACTTCCATAATTTCCTCCTTAATTTAATTGAACTTTTGTTTGATAGTTTTATTATATATCAAAAATTTGTTTTGTCAATACTTTTTTTAAATTTTTTATTCTTTTGTTTTATATATATTTTTTATTGTCAATACTTAAATTTAATAACTATTTTATTTATACCAACCTTCAATTCCATAAAATTGATAAAACCAGTTTGGATTAATTTCTCCTACTAGTTCTGAACTATATGCTACTCTATATTTATTATTATATAGGCTTATATATGGAACTTCACTTTTATAAATTTCTCCTATTCTTGCATATTTTTCTTTTAGCACATTTTCATCTGATGTGTTTTTTACTTCGTTCATTATATTAGTCATTTCTTCATTATTATAGTTTGCTATATTTCCTTCACCAAAATATGTACTAAGATTTGGGCTAGTGGAAAGTGTCATTGCACATAATGCTATATCAAAATTTCTGTTATTTATGTTTTCATTATATTGACCATCACTTGCTTGTATAATGTTAATTCTAATTCCTTGTGATTCTAATTGCTGCTTTATATTTTCTGCAACAGCAATTTTTGATGCATCACTTGCTCTTACAAGTAAATTTAATACTAATCTTTCTGTTTTATAATTTTCTGTTATTTGCCAATAATTAGAACGATAAATCCAATTATTATCAACTAAAATTTGTTTTGCTTGTTCTGGATTATATCCATTACTTTCCTCCAGACCTTGTGCTAACCAATTTCCATAGTCTAATGGAAAATTGCTTGTATAACATTTATTATTAAAAATACTAGATACAATATTTTCTTTATCAATAGAATATGATATTGCTTTCCTTACTTCTGGCTTTGATAAAAAATAATTTTGTGCATTAAAAGCCAAAAAAGTATGTTCTCTTCCTTTTAGTTCTTTTATTCCATACCCTATAGTTCCAATATATTCTTGTAAGTTGTCATTATCAGTAGCAATTAAGTCGATATTTCCCATTTTGAAGCTATTGTATAATTCTCCTATTGAAGAATATAAATTAACAGTAATTTTTTCAGGTGTTAACTCTATTTCTTTTTGCCACCAACTTGTGTTTTTGGTTAAAGTTAAATATGAACTTTGAACTTCTGTAATTGTAAATTTTCCGGGTTCCAACTGGTGCAGCATTTTTATCAGTATTTGAAAAATCCACTCCACTATAATAGTCATTTGATAGTATTGGAAAAGTTAATTGATATTCAAAAAAAGGTACTTCTCTATCTAATTTAATTTTTACTGTATAATCATCAACTATTTCTACTTCTGTTACATATTGCACATTATATGAATAAATTGATGATATTTCTTTTAATCTATCTATAGTAAATTTAACATCTTCTGAGGTGAATTTTTGCCCATCTGACCATCTTACGTTTTCTCTTAATTTGATTAAATATGAGTTATCACTTTGTTTTGCCCATTCTTTTGCTAAAGATGGTTCTGCCTTATAGTCTGAGGTTAATGTAACTAATGGATCATAAATTAACTTTGTTATATCTTGTACATTTTTGTTGTTACTAAGAATTGGATTTATTGTATCAAAACCGTGCAATTCCTAATTTTAACTCTGTATTCTTTTCTTCTTGGTTACTTGTATATTCTTGTTCTTGCTTTTTTTCTTCTTCATCTTGTCTTATTTTGAAAATTGCAAATAATAAAATACCAATTATAAAAATAGCAAAAATGTATTTTATCCAATTTGATTTCATGTTCCACCTCATTTCTTTTGTAATCATATATTAATTTGAATTATTTTTCAATACTTTTCTTAAATGTTTAATATATTTTAATACAAAACAGGCTGTAAATAATTACAGCCCGCTTAAATTTCTTTTTTTATGTTCTGGATTCTACAATTAGTTTTATACCTGTTCTGTCTTCACCTTCTACTTCTACCTCTGCAAATGCTGGTATACAAACTAAATCTACTCCAGCTGGTGCAACAAATCCTCTTGCTATTGCCACTGCTTTTACTGC
>CANRFX010000085.1 GCA_947629995.1 uncultured Clostridia bacterium
TTTTTTTGAAATATCTTTTGCATACATATCATTTAATACTGCTTTAAATGGTGTTATATCGCTGGCACTGCTATTTTCTTCAAACGTGTCTAAATTATCTAATAATGCTACATACCTAATATTGTTTTCTGGAAAATAATTTTCAATATAAAACCCTGTTTTTATATAATCTCTACCAAGTCTTGACAAATCTTTAGTTATAATCATATTAACATTATGGTTTTCAATATCACGTATTAATCTATTAAAATCAGGTCTATCAAAAGTAGTTCCGACTTACACCATCGTCAATATATTCATCATAAAGCTGTAAGTTATTATCTTTTATATATTGCAGAATTAAATTTCTTTGATTTGTTACACTTTCACTTTCTTGCTTATCACCATCCTCTTTTGATAATCTTATATATGCTGCGACACTAAATTCGCTAGAATTACTTATATTTGGAAACATTTTGTCCTCCTAAACTATAAGTATTCACTTTATGAAAATTATATCTTAATAATATAATTAACACAATGCTGAAGCAAAATTTATTTTATTACTTATAGTCATTATATTTTAGATATTTTAAGAAAGCATTTTGAATTGCATTTTCAATAGTAATTCCATCATTATCAAATAAAGGTATAATTTTGTATTCACCTTTATTATCGTCACTAGTAATTGCTTGTTTCATAATAACACTCCCTAAAAAATTATATTGTATACCTAAAAAATTATGATTTATTTTTTGTTATCGTCTAGTGTAATATAATTATTAAACAATTCTGTAACCATTTTTAATTTTTTTAAAGGAGCATATTTTAATTGTACTTGACATCTCTCGATAAAATTAGAGTCTATTTTAGATCTTATTGCTATTTCTAAAACTTTTGTATCATCAGCATAATATGTAATTTGCGCATACACTTTTTCTTGCTTTTTATTCAATGAATCAGCAAGTTTAAATATTTCTGCCAAATATTTTTCCATATAAATCCTACCTTTCCTTAACATATTTAGGCACGTCATATGAGCGACCAAGAGCATCGTTAAATTCGTACCTATGTTTTGAAGGGTTATATTTGTAAGCACTGTAATTCCATTTTCGGTAATTTTCATTTGTTAGGTGTGTTCTTTTAGATAATTCACTAATTGCTTGATTATGTTGTGCTTGAACAGCATAATAATTATCTTCAATTCTTATACGTTCACGTTTTTGCTTGATAAATTCATTTTGTGCAATTTTTCGCTTATCCTTAGATTGAGCTTTTCTAAAATTTTTTTCTTCTAAATATCTATTATCACTTTGTATAATTTTAGTTATATATGCAGAAGAAATCTGTAGCCTATTTGCAATATCTTTTACTTTTAAATGTTCATTAAAAAATAAATCAATAATTTTTTTCTTTAAATCTTCCATATCAAATACCTTTTTAGTTAATTTTTTGTCGACACTTTTTAAGCAGTAAAAGATTATTAGAAATTTATTTAATTTCTAATCTTTTCATTGTTTCTTTAAAGGCCTTTTGTCTTTTCTTTGTTTCTTTTAGTTCCTTATAAAGAAGATATTTAAGTTTGATTTTTGGAAGAAACAAGTCGAAAAGAAACATTATCATTACAATAAGGAATCCAATTAAAATAAATTTAAACATTCTTACTATCTCCTTTCTAAATATAGGTAAAGACAGACAAGAGCAGCTTGTCCCTTATCTGTCTTTAAAATAATAGTGCTTTTTTCAAAATTTGCCCTTCAATATATATACATTGTTCAAGTCAAAATTTTTCTACCGTAAATTTTAAAAATTATAATTTTTTATTCCTTCGATTAATTTTAAAATTATGTATTGAAACCTATCTTCATCTCCATAAGAATATTTTTTTATTAATTTCTTCTTACGATCAATAATTTCCAACATTGCAAGGTTATTACCTTTTTGTGCCAATTTACCTAATTCATATAAACTTAAATTATTCATTTTATAAATCTCCTTTAAAATATTTTCTTAATTTTTTTAGTGCACGAAGTTTAATTCTACTTACAGATTTAGAACATATATCCAAAATTTTTGCTGCTTCATCCTGGTTTAATTGTTCATTAAAAAGCAAAAAAATCACTGTCTTTTCAATATCAGACAGTGATTTTAAAGCAATATTTAATTCTAATTTATTAACATCATCAACTGCACAAAAGGCAGAGTTAATCATAAGAAAATCTTGAATAAATGAAGTATAATCTTCATCATCTACAATTGTTCTTTCCTTGTTTATAATACTCATTTGTTTTTTAAAAAAACCTTTGGATGATAGTATAATCATTTTGTTAAGGTAACTATCAAACCTTTCTTCTTTGAAGTTTTGATTTTTCATAAATATATTCCTCCCAAACTTAAATTTGGGCTTAAATATTCCTATTTAAGAAGGAATACACCTATGTTAAATAAAACCTCCCTTCATATAAAATATAAAAAAAAGAGCCTATTATTCCTATTTAGTTAAACATCAAATTTCTTTAGTATTTCTTTCATTTAAATACTCTTTAGAATCTTAATGTATTCTTTTTCCTAAATAGGGATATAAACCCTAGTGATGATTATATAAAATAAAAAACGTAAAAAAAGTCGAAAAAAAGAATAGAAAATCGACAAAAAACCCAATATTATGCGTAATATAGAGGAAAATAGTTAGTTTATGGGCTATATTATTACAAATGTTCCTATTAAAGTGAAAAAATCGACACGAATTAACCGTGTAAAGTTCTTGCAAATGAATATAAAATAGCAGAGATAGGAACATAAGCATAAAAGGGGGAATCTTATGAAACAAGATATGTTACAGATGGGCAATCGTTTACGAAAAGTAAGAGAAGAAATCTTCCGTGAAACTAGACAAGTGTTTGCAGAAAGATGTCATCTAACTGAAAATCATCTAGGAAAATTAGAACGTGGAGAATTATTTATAAGTATAAAAACATTAATAAAAATATGTGATGCAACAGGTACAAGTTCAGATTATATTTTATACGGAGAAAGTGAGAATAAAAATTTGACGGTAAGAGAAAATATAGATTTCTTTTTAGATAGAAGTTCTAAAGAAGAATTAAGAATGTACTTTAAGATTGTTTCATCAATAGTTGAAATTAAAGAAAAATAATAAACCCTTCGCAATGAAGGGCTTTTTCCTTTGTAGGAAGTTTTATAAAATTTCTTTTGTAAACTTATTTATTTACTACTTCTTTTAATGCTTTTCCTGCTTTGAAAGAAGGAGCTTTACAAGCAGCAATTTTCATCTCTGCTCCAGTTTGTGGGTTATGTCCTTTTCTAGCAGCTCTTTGTCTTACTTCGAAAGTACCAAAACCAACTAATTGTACTTTATCTCCTTTTACTAAAGCATCTTTTACACAATCTAATACAGCATTTAAAGAGTTTTCAGTAGCACTTCTTTTGGCTCCTGTTTTTGTAGCAATAGCATTAACTAATTCAGCTTTATTCATTATTTTCCCTCCCTTCGATTTATAATGCCGTCATTTGTATTAATTAATAATTACCAGGACAATATAAGTTTGTAATTTTATGAAATAAACAAGGTAAATATAAATTATAATAATTACCAATAAATAAGCTAAAAGTCAAGAAAAAACAACAAAAAAATTTATTTGTAATCAAATTGTAATATTATTTATAAAGATTTTATGATATATTATTAAAGATGATTATCTATAAGAAAAGGGGAAAATTGCAATGACCACACAATTTATAGATCAATACTTAGATGAGAAAATGAAAAAAGATCCATTTTATATTATTTGTACATATTTTGATATGCGAGTAAGACACAATTTAACAGAACAGGAGATATTTGAATTTTTAAATTTATGTAAAAATAAGTTAGAAAATATGGGATACAAAGTGTATTTTAAAGGCTCAAAATATACATATAATAATTCGGCTAAAATCGTAAAGGATAACGAATTATTTGTTGCAATAAAATAAGGGGGAGAAGAAAAATGAATTTAGTAGAAGAATTTACAGGTGAGGAAAAAGAATTATTAAGTAATGCAAATATCAGATTAGAAAATAGAGAATATAGTAAAAATGAAATAGATAATTGTGTAAGAAATATTGGCGAGTTTATAATGGAACACAGTACTAAAAATGGAGATATAGGAAAGCTAACGAAAAAGTATAGGACAATATTAGATAAAATTAGTAAATAAAAAGTTATATAAAGGAAATTAAAAATGTATAAACAAAATATTAATATGAAAATTATAAACAGCGTGGAAGAATATATTACAAATTTGTAAGAAAGAAGATGGAGCAAAATGTTTTCAAATGTAGGTGAGTATGAACCTTGTGGAATATTTACAATAGGGCATTTTATTTTAATTGCAATTACAATATTAGGAATTTCAATTGCACTAAAAAAATCAACTAAAAAAAGTAAAAAAGAAGTACATAAAATTATAAAATATGTAACAATAGCCGCGTGTCTATTAGAAGTTATGAAAATAGTTTACAATATAAATCAAAACTCATTTAAGGCAGTAAATACATACCTACCACTTTACTATTGTAGTATATTGTTGTACGCAGGAATATTAAGCTCATTTACAAAGGGATTCTTTAAAAGGATAGGTGATGTATCTTTAGCAACTGGCTCTATAATAGGTGGAATAGTATTTTTAATATATCCATCTACATCATTGCCTATATATCCAGCTTTTCATATTTTAAGTATTCACAGTTTTTGGTTTCACGGAGCAATGATATATTTAGGAATATTGATAAATGAAACAAAGTATATAGAACTAAAAAAAGAAGATGTTAAATATTTTGCGATTTTAATAGCTTGTATGAGCATTGTAGCATTAATAGTAAATAGACTTTTTGACGGAAATTTGATGTTTATATCAAATAATTTTCCAGGCACTCCAATAGAAATAC
>CANRFX010000086.1 GCA_947629995.1 uncultured Clostridia bacterium
GAACTCGACCTGCACTTTTGCCACCAGTTTTATATTGCATTAATTTACTTAATCGAAAACCAATAATTCGGTCTAAAATTCTTCTAGTTTCAGCACCTTTAACTAAATTCATATCAATTTTAGCATGTTCCTTAATGGATTTTAAAACAACATCTTTAGTAATTTCTCTAAAAGTTACGCGGTCATATTTTTCTTCAGGAATGCCTAATTCCTCTTTTAAATGCCAAGAAATAATTTCTCCTTCTCGGTCGGGGTCGGTCGCAAGATATATATGATCTGCTTCACTAACTAATTTCTTTAGAGCTTTAACGTCTTTAGTTTTACCTTTAATAATGACATAGTTAGGTTTAAAATCATTATCTAAATCAACTCCTAAACCATATTTACCTGAAGTAGCTAGGTCTCTAATATGGCCTTTCGAAGAAACAACTTTATATTCACCAGCTAAGTATTTTTCAATGGTTTTACTTTTGGCTGGAGATTCCACAATAACGACATTTTTCATCTGATTCTCACATCCATTCATTTATATTTTATACACTGAAATGATTTTAATGTCAACTGAATTTAAAAATTTCATCCAAAATAAGTCAACAAAAAAGCAGAGATATTACTCTACTTCTTCAGTTGATGCTGGTTCATTTTCGGAAGTTACTTCTTCATCATTAGTAGCTTCATATTCCGTTATTTTATCATTTAAGTAATTAAAGTAATTATTCTTTATCGCTTTACTACTCATGGTAATTTTTAAATCTACTAATTCATTAATGGCTTGAATTTCTTCTGGTGTATAAGCATTCTCTTCATAATAAGTTATTTTACTAGTTGAAGCATTATAGAATACTTTTTCATTTTTCCAAGAACCGTCAGCAAATATGACCATTGATTCATAATCATCTGATAAAGCATCAACTCCCATATATAGTCTTGGGTCATACTCTAAATTAATTAAATTAGCTAAAGTTGGCACTAAATTCAAATAGAAATTATATTTCGTAAATGTTTTGGGAGTCATACTCGAATTATAAATTACATATGGAGTTCTTTCAATTTCATAATCGCTTAAATCATAATCAAGCATTTCCCCAACTTGACTTTTACTTAAAGCATAAGGATAATGATCAGCAAGTAAGACTAAAACGGTATCATCCCATTTGCCAGCATCTTTTAATCTTTTTTCAAGTTCGCCAATAGCTTCATCAACTACTTGAAGTTTTGATAAATAACGACTTACGGTCGCTGAATATCCTAAAGCTTGATACTTTTCGCGATATAGTTCCCCATATGTTGAATCATTCGTATATGGTTGATGAGATGATACTGTTGTAAGCCAAGTCATAAATGGTTTACCACTATCATCACTTAAAACAATATCCATCGCTTTATCGACAAATTCAATGTCACTTGGCCATTCGCCATAATAACTAGCGGTTTTAATTCCTAAAGCATCAGCCCCATAGTAATGCATACTTCCCATATTTGGATGAATGGTTTTTCTCTTATAATACCATTCCACAAAATCATGCATACTACTTGTATTATAACCTTTATTATTAAATAGATTAAAGATAGCTTCAAAATAAGTATTGTCTTTATAAACATTAGAAGTACAAGTATTATAAATAGAAAATAAGCCGGTCATCGCACTAAATTCATTATTACCAGTAGCACAACTATTCCGTGGTGAGTAGTTATTTTCCCAATGCCATCCTTCATTATAAAGTTTGGTAAAATTAGGGAAATATTCTTCATTAATGATAGCTTCATTTACTGATTCCATTAAAATAACAATAACATTTTTACCTTCAAAAGCGCCCGTATATTCATTATAATCCGTAACATTTTGACTAGCAAAATATTTATGAAGAGAACTATATTTACTATTGGTATCACTCTCGGCAATTTTATTTAAGGTATCAGATACTTTTCTACTAGCATCAACATTATGATTATTTGGTAAAGTTGGATTAAATGTCGTTTCTTCTTCCTCAACTTGAAAGATATAACTCTTTAAATCTAAAATGCCAAAAACGGTCGTACCAAATTGGTTAACAGCAACGGTTGGCACATCCGGATTTTTAAATAATTTTATATTACTTTTAATTTGAAAATCATTTTGCATAAAAGGTAAAACAATAGAGGCATAATATAAAAGGGAAGTAACGACTAAACTAGGTAATAATAACCAGGTCTTTTTACTAAATTTTAATTTTTCATATTCCCCTTTAATACCTAAAATAATATAAATAATAATGGCCACTATAAAAGGAATAAAAATTAAATAATAAGTCCATTTAAAAGAATTTAAATAATCAAAAATATAATCTTTAACAGCCCCAAATTGACTAGTAGTATGAAAAGAAATATATACTCCTAGGTAATTAATAAATCCTTGTTGTAACCAAGTATATAAAGAATAAACAAATATAAATAATAAATTAATTGTATTCTTTAGCCATCTTCTTTTCGTTAAACTACTAATAAATGTTACGATTAAAGAAAAAATAATAGTACTTAAAAATATTCTTAAAGTTGCATAATCAAAAATAGCAAAATTATTCATTAACCGAAAAATAATTTCAACCGAAAATAAAACTATAATCATTATAGTTAAATTTTTACCATATGTATCTTTAAAAATATTTAATTTTTTCTTTTTATCTTTATCTTTATTTACTTCTGACTTCATCTTTCCTACCCTTTTCTAATACTTCTTTAACCGGTTTATATGTTTTACGGTACTCTTCTAATATACCATATTTTTGAATTAATTCAAGGTGCCTTTTAGTGGGATATCCTTTATGTTTATCAATTTCATACTCGGGATGTTTCTGACTATATTCCACCATTAACCGGTCTCTGGTAACTTTAGCGATGACTGAGGCAGCCGCAATATTAAGGCTTAAAGCATCCCCATGAATAATTGGCATAACCGGAACATCTCTTTCTAATTTCATCGCATCTGTTAAGATATATTCAGGAAAACAATCTAAATTGTCTAGTGCTATATTCATGGCTTTTCTCGATGCTTCCAAAATATTTATCTCATCGATCTCTTTTGCAGAAACTATTCCTACTCCGACACTTATAGCATCTCTTTTAATAATGTCATAAAAAAGGTTTCTTTTTTTCTCGCTTAATTGTTTAGAATCATTAAGCCCTTCTAATCTATAATTTTTAGGCAAAATCACCGCGCCAGCTACAACTGGTCCTACTAAAGGTCCTCTTCCTGCTTCATCAACACCAGCGATTAAAGTATATCCTTCTTTATTTAATTTTTTTTCATATGCTAATAAGTCTACTGCCATCTATCTAATGTTACTCCTTTAATTTTTTCGCCCACTAAATCATTATATACCTTTTCACTAACTTTTTCAAAGATTATTTCATTATTTTTGAAAGCCCCAATTTTTTTGGCAATTGTCTCATACATTTCCATTACCTCATTAGAAGTTATCCCATAATATTCTTTTAATTTTTCAGGATAATATTTATATAAAGTATTTAAAATATGAACACATATTTCGTCTAAGTTTAAAACTTCTTTTTTTATTCCTCCAGTCGCCGCAATATTTAAAGCCCCGATTTCATCATCTAACTTAGGCCATAATATTCCTGGGGTATCCAATAAAACAATCCCTTCTTTAGTTTTTAAATATTGCATTTCTTTCGTAACTCCTGGACGATTTTCTGCACTAACGGATTTTTTACCCGTAATTTTATTAATAAGGGTACTTTTACCAGTGTTAGGAATACCCATAACTAAGGCTCTTATTTCTCTTTCTTTTAGTCCTTTATTTTTTCTTGAAGTTTGAATTTCTTCTGTTATCTTATGAGTTTCCCTAACTATTTTTTTATAATCATCATTATTTTTTAAATCAACCATTAAAACTACATAACCTTTTTGTTCATAATATGTAGCCCATTTTTTTGCAATACTTAAATCACATAAATCTGTTTTAGTCATAATTAAAATTCTTTTTTTAGTTTTAATTAGTTTATCAATATCTTTTATTTTACTAGATTTAGGAATTCTCGCATCAATAAGTTCATACACAATATCAATGTTTTTTAATTCATCTTCTATTTTTCTTTTTGTCTTAGCCATATGGCCAGGATACCAGTTAATATTTGTTTTATTTTCATTATTCATTATTATCACTTCCTTTTTCTTCTATTTTCTTTGTTTCATTTATATATTTATAATTTAAACTGTTGCTTTTAGATATAGCTGATTTTTTAGTTTCTTTCTCATATAAGACTTTTGCTCCTTTGGCAACTCCTCCACCACGCTTTGCTACACTTAGATTTTCTTTTAATCCTTTTGGATGTTCTTCTCTTGCAATATCCCTTGTTGCTATTTCACCAATATTTGTTAGAGCAACTTCAATATCAGTCATATTGTCTCTCAATGATTCTTTTCGAAGACCTTTTAAGTTTTTATATTCAGAAGCAGTCATATTTGACCAACCTTTATATATTTCGTTAGTTAAAAGAGCATATTCTAATGGTTTAGTAATTCCTCCTTCTTTCCATATATCGGTAAGCTTAAATCGATCTACAATACCATTTAACCTAGCTTTTATCCATTCATCATTATATCCTTTTTTACGATAATATTCTACTGCTCTATTAACTGCAATTTCAGGATCAAACACCTCATCAATTCTTTCACTTCCTAAATTTGCTAACCACATTTTAAAAGGCTCTGCTTTGGGACTAGGAATTGACTCAATTAATCTTAAAATTCCCTTAGTATCTAATACATCAGTGTTATAAAATTTT
>CANRFX010000087.1 GCA_947629995.1 uncultured Clostridia bacterium
TTTCTACTAAAATTGTTATTTTATTTATACTACATATTTTTAGAATAATCAAGTGATTTTCCTATATTTTTATATTAAATATTTGTTACGTATTTGTTACATTTTTATTACACGACCTTTTGTTTCATTGTTACATGGTCATTTTCGGCATTTTCACAAATTCCTTTTACTATTTTGTTTTCTAAATTTTTTTCTGATTTCATGTAGACTAAAATGTAATTTTTAGTGTGTCCTACATAATTTTCACCTTTTTTTTCTTCAAATAAAACTTCTAGTTCTTTTCCAATATATCTTTGATTATACTCTTTTTCATTTTGATTAGATAATTTTATTAATTTTTGACTTCTTTCTTCTTTTATTTTTCCATCAATTTGCCCTATCATTCCGCGCTGCTTTTGTTCCTTTTCTTGGAGAATATTTAAATATATGCATTTTATAGAATTTTATTTCTTGTAAAAACTGATAGGTTTTTTCAAATTCTTCTTCACTTTCTTGTGGGAAACCGCACAATTACATCTGTTGTTAAAATAACATCATTATATGTTTTTCTTAATCTTTCTACAATTTCCTTAAATTGTGAACTGGTATATCTTCGGTTCATTCTTTTTAAAGTTTCATCACATCCACTTTGCAAAGATAAATGAAAATGATGACATATTTTTTCTAGTTTGGATAATCTTTTTATAAATTCTTCTGTTATTAAAAGTGGTTCAATTGAGCCTAGACGTATTCTTTCAATTCCTTTTATTTTATTTATTTCTTCTAATAAATCAATAAGTTTATATTCTTCTTTAAAGTCTTTTCCATAAGATGCTATGTGAATTCCTGTTATTACTACTTCTTTTATTCCTTTTTGCGCAATCTTTTTTATTTCTTCTATTACAATTTTTGGATTTCTACTTCTTACTCTTCCTCTTGCATATGGAATAATACAATATGTACAAAATCTATCACATCCATCTT
Source organism: uncultured Clostridia bacterium (assembly GCA_947629995.1). GTDB lineage: Bacteria > Bacillota > Clostridia > TANB77 > CAG-508 > CAG-269. The sequence continues at coordinate 964 of CANRFX010000087.1, forward strand.
GTACTTTTATTACTGCTCTTGTTTTTTCTGTATATGTTGTTTCACCTAATTCAACATATTCTTTTTGTGCCATGATATCTTCTACTTCTGAAGTTTGTTCTTCTTTTTGTATGTAATCTTCTACTTTTTGCACAATTTCTCTTTTTTCATTATTTCCTAGTACTATATCAATTTCTTCCATTTTTTCTATTTCATCTTTTGCAACTTGTACATAGCAACCGCAAGCAACAACTATTGCTTGTGGATTTAATTCTTTTACTCTTCTTAGCATTTGCCTTGATTTTCTGTCTGACATATTAGTTACTGTGCAAGTATTTACCACATAAATATCTGCTTTTTGGGTTTCTTCTACTATTTCGTATTTTTTTTGTATAAATTGCTCTATCATAGCATTGGTTTCATATTGATTTACTTTACATCCTAAAGTTATAAAGGCTACTTTTTTCATGGTTTTCTCCTATTTTTACAATATTTTAGGGACGCAATTTATTTTTTTACGTCCCAACTTTATTTTATTTTTTGACTTTGCCATCTAAAGCATCTAAGTTTTCTAAAGCTTTGCCTGTTCCTAGTGCTACACAAGATACTGTGTCTTGTGCAATCATAACATTAATTCCTGTTTTTTCTTGTAATAGCTTATCTAATCCATCTACTAAGCATCCTCCACCTGTCATGTAAATTCCTTTATCACTAATGTCTGATGCAAGTTCTGGTGGTGTTCTTTCTAATACAGAATGAACCGCATCTACAATCATCATTGCTGGTTCTATTAATGCTTCTAACATTTCACTTGAATGAACTGTGATTGTTTTTGGAAGACCTGTGATTAAGTCTCTTCCTCTTATATCCATTTCTGTGTCTTGTATTTTTGGAAATACACATCCTATGTTTACTTTTAAGTCTTCTGCTGTTCTTTCTCCTATCATGACGTTATGTTTTTTCTTAATATATTTGACTATTGCTTCGTCGAATTTGTCTCCTGCTACTTTTATAGATGTGTTTACAACAGATCCTCCGAAGTGAAATTACGGCAATATCGGTTGTTCCTCCTCCAATGTCTACTACCATATTTCCACAGGCTTTTGATATATCTATTCCTGCTCCAATTGCTGCAGCTATTGGTTCTTCTATTAAATAGACCTTTCTTGCTCCTGCTTGTGAAGCAGCATCAATAACGGCTTTTTTTTCTACTTCTGTTACTTGGGATGGAATACAAATCATAATTCTTGGAGCAAATATAGATTTTCCACAAACTTTGTTTATAAAGTGCTTTAACATTTTTTCGGTTACTGTATAATTCGAAATTACTCCTTCTCTTAAAGGTCTTGTTGCTACAATATTTCCTGGTGTTCTTCCGAAGCATTCTTCTTGCTTCTTGACCAACTGCTAATACTTCTCCTGTGTTATTATCTACTGCTACAACAGATGGTTCTCTTAGTACAATTCCTTTTCCTTTTACATAGGCAATTACTGTTGCTGTTCCTAAATCAATTCCTATGTCTTGTCCCAAACCGAATTTAAACATCTTCCTCTTCCCTTCGCATTTTATTTTTCTTTTTTGTTACAAGTTTGTTACAATTATATTACAAGGTTTGTAATTTATCAATACTTTTCATTGAATTTTTTCATTTTTTGTTTTATAATAATAATGAGAGGAATGGAATATTAATTATGAAATGCTTTCAATTTGTTTCAAAAAGTGAAATTGATACAAAAAATTTCGCAAAAAATTTAGCACCTTATTTAAAAAATAAAGATGTAATTGTCTTAACACGGTGATTTAGGAAGTCGGCAAAACTAAGTTTACAGAAGGAATTTTAGCTTATTATGGATTAGAAAATGAAATTTCTAGTCCTACTTTTACTATTGTAAACGAATATAAAAAAGATAATATTAATATTTATCATTTTGATGTTTATCGTTTAGAGGATTCTTCTGAATTTTATGAAATTGGAGGAGAAGAATATTTCGAAAATGGTATCTGTATAATTGAATGGGGCGAATTAATATTAGATGCTTTACCAAAAGAATATTTACATATTACATTTAAGCAAGATTCGTCTGATGAAAATATTAGAATATTAAATATAAATACAAATTCAAATAGATGGGAGGATTATTTTGAAAATATTAAGTATTGATACTGCAAGTAATATTTGTGGAGTTTCAATTTTAGAGGATTCTAATTCAATTTGTAAATTAGATTCTAATTTAGGTACAACACATTCTGAAAATTTAATGCCAATGATTCGGCGAAGCATTTGAAAAAACTAATTTGTCTTTACAAGATATTGATTTATTAGTTTGTGATAAAGGTCCTCGGATCTTTTACAGGAATTCGCATTGGAATTGCAACTGTAAAAGCTTTTCAAGATAGCCTTTCTATTCCTTGCATTGGTGTTAGTTCTTTAGAATCTTTAGCTTACCTAGTCAATAAAAATGGTTTTATTTTAAGTTTGATAGATTGCAAAAACGATAATTGTTATTTTGCTTTGTATGAAAAAAGAAATCAAAATTACTATGAAATAGTGCCACCTTCTGCAGATACTATCAATGATGCATTAAATCTATGTAACAAAAAACTTTCACACGAAAATTCTATTTATTTTGTAGGTGATTTTGAAATTTATAAAGATATAATAAAAGACATTTTTAAAGGTAAAAACATATCATTTTCTGATAAAAATTATTTAGATTCTTATTGTTTAGGACTTGCAGGTTTTAAAAAGTGGGAAGAAAAATTTGGAGAAGAAACTGGAGAAAACTTTGGAGAAAAAGCTGGGGAAAAAACTGGAGAAAAGCAATTAAATGATGTTTTACCTCTTTATTTAAAAAAGCCTCAAGCTCAAAAGCAATTAGAAAAAAAAATAGAAAAAATTGAAGTTTCTCCTATGACATTAGAAGATTTTGATTCCATTTCTGAAAAATTTTCCTTAGACTTTGATACATTTTGGAAGCCTTCTCTTTTAAAAGATGAATTAACAAATGAAAATTCTAAATACATAGTTGCAAAATATGAAGGAAAAGTAGTTGGCTTTGCTGGTATTAAAATTATGATGAATGAAGCAGACATAATGAATATTGTAGTCAAAAAAGATTATAGAAATGAAGGTATTGGAAATTTATTGCTAACAAATTTAATTAACTTAGTAAAACAGTTAAATTTAGATGTAATTACTTTAGAAGTTATGGAAGAAAATTACCCTGCAATTCATTTATATAACAATTTCGGATTTAAACCAGTTGGAATAAGAAAAAATTATTACAAAGAAAAAAATGGCATCATCATGAAAAAAATTGTCGTTGGGGACGGAGCATTTTGACAATAATTGCCAAGAGGGACGGAGCAATTTGACAATTTTCTATATTGTGACTAGAATTAAAAAAGTTTAATATAATTTTTATTAATAACAATTCGGGGGGACCAGCAAATTACAGAATATAAAAAGCCTTATGAATATAATGATATAAGGCTTTTTTTATAGTCTGTTATGCAGCTGGGAGTTATTAATAAAAAATA
>CANRFX010000088.1 GCA_947629995.1 uncultured Clostridia bacterium
ATTATATCTAAAATCAATATATTCTTTTAGATTTACTTTTTTACTAATTTCAGGATTTAATATTTGTTGTCTTTCATCTAAAGCAATAGACCACGGAAAAGTACCACTATTTAAAGCATCTTCCCTAAAAAACCACGGATAACCCGCAAAAATCTCATCTGAACATTCTCCAGATAAAGCAACAGTTGCATAATTTTTAATATTCTTACAAAATAACAGCATAGAAGAATCAACATCTGCCATTCCAGGAAAATCTCTTGCAATCATAGCATCTTCTAAATATTTAGCAAGCTCTGGTGTGTCAATTATAATGGAATGGTGATTAGTATGAAACTCATTTTTCATAATGTCGATATAGTAATTATCAGAATTTGGCTGAAAATCGCTTTTTACAAAATTTTTATCATTATCTACATAATCAATAGAAAAGGTTTCTAAAGGTGAAAGACCATTTTCTTTAAAATAATTACTAGCAAATGCAACTATAATACTAGAATCTAATCCACCTGAAAGCATAGCACATAGTGGAACGTCAGAAACTAATTGTCTTTTAACTGCGTCTTCTAATAAATAACTTACTGTATTGCAAGTTGTTTCAAAATCATCTAAATGTTCTTTTGTTTCCATTTTCCAATATCTAAATATTTTAAAACCAGATTCATTAAAAACGGCATAATGAGCAGGCTTAAGCTCATAAATATCTTTGAATACACAAGTTCCTGGAGTATGAGCAGGTCCAATACCAAACAATTCACCAATTCCTTGCCTATCTATTTTGGCTTCAAAACCAGGATATTTTAAAATGGCTTTAATCTCAGAAGAAAAAATAAGAGTGTTTTCCAAGAAAGCATAATATAAAGGTTTGATACCAAATTGATCTCTACACAATACCAATTCTTTTTTTGATTCATTCCAAATTGCAAAACTAAAAATACCATTAAATTCTTTGAAAATTTCTGAACCATAATGTACAAAAGCCTTTAAAATAACTTCTGTATCACAATAGCCGATTAAATTCATATCCTAAGGAAATTAGTTTATCTCGAATATCTTTTGCATTATATAATTGTCCATTATATACAATAGTATAAGTGCTTTCATTATACCTACAACTCATTGGTTGCTTTCCATTTTCAGGGTCAATAATAATCAATCTTCTGTGTCCCAAATTGATATGGCAAGAAGTATAAAAGCCATCTTCATCTGGACCACGGTGAACTAAAGAATTGGTTAATATTTTTAATTTATTTTTATCTTCACAAGAAGAAATGTCTCGTTTTAAATTAGAAAAGCCAACAAAACCACACATCCAAAAAACCTCCATTTATCTTACAATTCATTAATTATTATATGAAAAATAAAAATAAAGTTTCATAAATTTGCATTTATTTTTTTATTCTGTTATAATAAAAATAGATGAAGAAAGGGGAGATAAGTAATGATTATACAAAAAGACCCAATATTAGATAATATAGAAAATGCAGTAAAACAAAGAAGAGAAAGAGAGCAACAAGGAAGAATAACAAGGCAAATTAATGGAGCAAATACCCAAAATATTGATAAATATAAAACTAGTGTAGGAAGTACGAAAAATGCACAAGTCCAAAAGAAAAATAGTAAAAGAACTATTACGAAACCTAAAAAAATGGAAAGAGGAACAAAATATGTTGCAGCATTTCTTTTAGCTGTAGGAATTGTTTCAGGTTCAATTTATGCAAAGAATGAAATTGAAGATTATAAAGAAGAACAAGCAGCAGCCGTACTAGATTCTGTAAAAGAAGAATTAGGAGCTAAAAGCATATATGATAACTCATCTGTTTTAGGAGGCAATAGCACGATGCGTGAATATGAAGTAGTAACACAAGATGGACAAAAATATATATATCGTGCATATAATGAAGGTGACCGGAAATCGTGTTGTAAAAGACGATATTAAAGACCAAGATATTTTAGATGCTATTAGCATAGCAGCCAAAGCACAAGGAGGTTCCATTTTCGATGCAATGAAGGCAAAAAAATTAGTTAAAGAAATTGAAAATGGTGAATTATCTCTACAACTACCTGAAAAAGAAGAAGATTTAGAAAGAGATTAATATTTTTGTAAAAAATGTTGCAATATATAAAATGATGTGTTAAAATACAAATATAATAGATTTAAAAAAAACCCGTTTTTACGGAAAGTTTTTTAAATCTATTTTTTTGTTTTTAAATTAGGGGGGTATTATGAATACAAAATATATATTTGTAACAGGTGGAGTTGTATCAGGTTTAGGAAAAGGAATTACAGCCGCATCTCTAGGAAGGCTATTAAAAAATAGGGGATATAAGGTAACTATACAAAAATTTGACCCATATATTAATGTAGACCCTGGAACTATGAGTCCATATGAACATGGAGAAGTTTTTGTAACAGATGATGGTGCAGAAACAGATTTAGATTTAGGACATTATGAAAGGTTTATTGATGAAAATTTAACTAAAAATTCTAGTGTAACATCTGGAAGAATATATCAAAATGTAATAAAAAAAGAAAGAAGAGGAGATTATCTTGGAAAAACTGTACAAGTGATTCCACATATTACAAATGAAATTAAAGAAAATATTTATAGTTTTGAAAATTCAGACATAGATGTTGTAATTACAGAACTTGGAGGAACTGTAGGAGATATAGAAGGCTTAGCTTTTATCGAAGCAATTAGGCAAGTAGGCTTAGAAAAAAATCCAGAAGACGTACTATATATTCATGTTACATTACTACCACATATTTCAGGTTCAAATGAATTAAAATCAAAACCAACCCAACATTCAGTAAAAGAACTACAATCATTTGGAATTAAGCCAGATATATTAGTTTGCCGTACCGAACAAGTAATACCAGATGAAATGAGAAATAAAATAGCATTATTTTGTAATGTAAGACCAAAATGTGTAGTGCAAAATTTAACAGCAGACAATTTATATGCTGTTCCATTAATGCTTGAAAAAGAAGGTTTAGCTGAAGCTGCATGTGAACATTTACAGTTAGATAAAATAAAACCAGAAAATCAAGAATGGGAACAAATGATTGAAAAAATAGGCATCAATAAAGCCACTATAGATAGAAATAGACCAAGTAAAAAAGGTGAAAAAGATAAGCGAAGTACACTATATAATGCTATTATTGAATTAGAGAAACAAAAGATATATCTTAAGATGATAGATAAAGCATTAAAAAATCCAAATGATAAAAGCAGTAAAGAAGTTATAAATTCAGTCAGAGATGTTATGAAAAATGTGTGTAGTATTAAAGATTTTAGTAAATCAAATATAGAAGATTTTGTAAAAACCATAAAATGTTATAATTTAAGATATGGATTGCTTGATGCTAAATTTTTGGGCTTTAAAGGTATGTTATATAATTTAAAAGCAAAAGATATTCTTGCACAACAGATAAATGGAAACATTACAGAGGATGAATATAAGGCGCTAAAACCAGAGGTGCTTTTTGGGTATGTAACTGAAAATAAAAAAGTAAGTAAAAGCAAAATTAATGGTCAGGATTCTGTAAGAATTGTAATAAAAGGAAAAGATGACATAGGTTCTATGCAATTTCATTTACAAAAAAAAGATGTATTGGATGCATTAAAAGATTATAATATGGAAATTGAAGAAAATGAAAAACTTGAAGATGCTGTTTCAATAAGTGTTCCTTATTCTAATGAAAAAGGGAAAGAATATGTAAAAAATAATAGAGGAGATTTAGGCTGGGAGACTATAGAAAATTTTGAAAATTTTGATAAGAATACTTTTACGGAAATTACTAAAAAAATGATAAAAAAATTGGCATTAATTACTAAATTAAATAAAGAGAAGAAGGGTGAAGAAATTAAAATATGATGGATACAGATAAATGTAGAGAGCTACTAAAAAAAAGAAAGTTTGATGAAGTAATACAATTTTTGAGAGAAGAACTTGTTAAATTATATAAAGAAATGGTTATATATTCTAATAATGAAGTAAGCGAAGAGGATGATTTATTTAAGCTTGGAAACAAGATTATAAAAATATATCCTATGTATTTTGAAAATATAATAAGAAATGAAAGCCTATTAGTAAGTGGCGAATTTACAAATGGACAAATAATAGACAATCTACTTGATTCATACAATTTTTTATATAAAAATTATAAAGAAGATTATGATAGCAGTAAGAAAAAATAATTAATAATAAAAAAATAAGCGTACATGATATTTTAAAATGTACGCTTTTAGTTTAATATTTTTAATTCTTTATTTGAATTTTTACCTATTGAGCAAAGTGAGAAATTTTTAGAATTATATGTGTAACCTATTATATTTGAATCTTTAGTTGAATGTAATAACATAGATTTTATCTCGCTTTCTTCTGTTTCCCATTTACTTTTACCAACTTTATCATTATAGTCTTTTAAAGCAAGAGATAAATTAGCACCAATATTATCTACATATTCAATAAGATAATC
>CANRFX010000089.1 GCA_947629995.1 uncultured Clostridia bacterium
ATTTCTTTACGCAAAAATTCCAGCGATTTCTCACTGGAATTTTTGTTTTCGGGTTCCTATTTTAGGACGCCCTCTTTGTTTTATTTCTCCTCCAATAATTCTTGTAAAACTTGTATTTTATTATTTCTTTCTACTATAGCAAAATCATTTATTGAATTTTTAGGACATTTTTGCCACTCTTGTAATATCTTATCTTCTATTTTCTTTTTAGGTATGCTATCTAATAATGCTGATGTTAATTCTTGCTTTTCTTTAATCATTTCTTTACAATGTTTTTGTAATTTTTCTAATACTTGTAATACTATTTTTATAGCTTTCATTTGGCAATCTCCATTTTCGTCATAGCATTTTTTATTATTATCAAATATGCATTCTTTGCAAGTAGCTTCACCTTCATATCCTATATCCATATTTTTTAATATTTCTATTGCTTCTTCTATATCCATCTATTTATCCTCCAATAATCCTTGTAATTCGTTTGTCAATATTTTTATTAATTCTTTTTGACTATAATTTGTACTACTTTTAATTTTATTTATATTTTTCCAATCTTCTATCTTATCTTCTATTTTCTTTTTAGGTATGCTTCTTTTCAATTTTTCTTTATATCTTTTTATATATTCTGCTCTATGTGAGTTTATCCTTTTTATTTTATTTATCGCCATATCTATTTCGTTATCTTTATATTTTTTTCTATGCCTTAATATATATAAAGCTTCTTTTTCTGTTAAATCATTCATTTTTGTCCTCCAATAATTCTCGTAAAATTTTTATTTGCTGTATTAAATCGAGATAATGTTTATATAGCATATAATCATATTCTTTTTTAGTTTGCTTAATTAATACTGAGTGTACTTCCAATGCTTCTTGTCGTAATTTTTTCATCTTATCTTCCACTGTCTTTTTAGGTATTGAATCATATTCTATATATTGCAATATTGTAGATAAACTATCACATATATCTGCTAATTCATCATCTGTATAAGATTTCTTGTATTGTTTATCATAAAAGTTTAATCTTATTTTATTAACTTTTTCAATTGCTTCTTCTAATTCCATAAAATATTCCTCCTCTAAGCATAACCTAGCATAGTTCCTATTAGTTGCCATTCCTTTTTTCCATAATTATTATATCTATAAATAGCTCCTGACAATGGATTTTCTGCTATTATAGTTATACATTTATTTGGTTCTTTATTTGATATATCTTTTAAAGTTATAAAATCTTTTTCTCTATTAGCATTATATAATTTATCATCAATTATTATCTTTACTTCCACCAACATTCTTCTGGCTTATCTATTGTTTGTCCTATTGATTTTTCTACTAATTTCTTATGATGTATTCCATCTAAATAATTTATGTCTTTATCATTTTTATAGTTTTCAAAATCATTTTTTAAATCTTCATATAGTTTTTTATAAAATACAATTTGTGTATTTTTGTTTTTTAATGCTTGTAATACTGTTTCTATTGTTTCTGGTATCTTCATTATATCTTCAAATTCAGGATTGTCTAAATCTCCATAAGTTTTATATTCTTTTGCTATCTTTTTTAAATATTCAATTGCTTCTTCTAATTCTTTATCTTCGTTCATAGTTCCTCCTTCAATAATTCTGGATTATCCCAAATATTGCCTATTACTTCTAACTTTTCAAAAATAAACAATTGATTATCACTTATTGCCGAATTAGTTAATGCAAATGTTCCATAAATAAATTCTATTTTTCCTATAATTTCTGTTTCAAAATAAAATGCTTTAACAATATCTCCCTCAAATATCTTCTTTCCGTTTTTATCTACTAGTCCTGTGTATTGTCCTATTGTTGATTCGTCAACAAATTGAGAATTATATTTTTCATCTTGAATTTGATAATATTTTTCTGTTCTTATATACTGTCCATTTTACTTTTCAATGTTTTGATGTCCCGTTTGCCTTAACCAGCCATATATCCACTCACCATTATCTTTTCTTTTTCCTCTAAATTCTATCTCTCTCATATTTCCTCCTACTTAAAATCATTTACTTTTATCTTAGCAATTAACCTATTGCCACATCTGTCTTGCATTTCTACAAGTGGTCTGCCTACTACTCCCTCTGCTTTTGCTGTTCCTATTTTTGAATCAGGTGCTGATTTTACAAAATTTATCCCTTCTTGTATCGTTCCCTCTAATACAATAGGAACTACATCTATTCCAAAATACTTTGCAATCTCTTCAACACTTTCACGAGGTTGCCAGTTTCCTGCTATTTTTACATCAAATAATATAAAGTCTTGTCCTTTTCTATACAAACCTCCATTTTGAATTTTCTCACCATAACCTTCGCCGACAAGCATTACTTCTGTTGAACCAAACTTCTGCTCAAATAATTGCTCATTTGTTTCTCCTCCAAATATTTCAACTAATCTATTCATCAAGTCTACTGATATTTGTGCTTTGTCTGTTCTTCCTCCAAATGTTACTTTATGTCCATCCCACATAATTCTAATATTAGTTCCATCTATCTTTTCAGTAAATTGCCATTTAAGGTCTTTTATGTACTCTACTGTCTTATCAGTAAATTCTCCTTCGATTAGCTTTTTTGTTTTCTCATCTCTTTTGAATAATGTTTGTATTTTATGATATTCTTCCATTTAATTTTTCTCCTTTCATTGTATTTGTTGAATTTTTAACATCTGTACCATAAATTTTCCAAGCTTTTCTTCAATTTTATTATTTATTTTTTCTATTTCTTTCTCATCTTCTGTTTGATCTAGTTTTTCTTTTAATTTAATTAAGTCTCCTAATATTGTTCCTGCTTTTTGAAAATATTCTTTTAGCCTTTTCATATCCTCAATTTCCATTATTTTTTTCCACCTTCTTCCTTTTATATTTAATGTAGTCATTTATCAAACATTGTTTTGCTAGATAAGATTTTAAGTTTTCATTTTCTTTTATTAAATTTTTAACTTCCGCTACCAATGTTTCTAACGCAGTTTTGTCTGTACTAAATAATTCTTTATCCTGTGGATGCATCTCAATTCCTTGTTCACAAGTTCTAATTAAGTCTTGTGTCCTGTCTAGTGCTTTTTTTATATTCATATTATTTACCCTCCAACTATTTTTTGGTAGTGCTTGTAATACTGTTTCTAAATCTTTAGTGCCACATATACAAGTATCAAATTTTATTTCTCCACATTTATTTTTTCTTAGTTCAACCAGTTTTGTTAAATTATTCTTTGCATCTTCTAGTTTACTATCATCATAATAGCATCCAGGGCACCCCATCTTTTCTACTCTGCAATGATTCCATTCTTCACTTGTACATTTCATTTTGGTTTCCTCCTACTTAATCATTGATATTGTGCCATCTCCAACTTTTAATGGCATTTGTTTTCGTATATTGTCTATATTTCTTACTAGCCTATAATTTCGTTCTCTTTCCGGTGTATTTGTATCAGGATTTCCTATTTCTTTGAAACATACTACTCTTAATTTTGCAAGTAATGTATTTAATTCAATATAATCTTGTTCTTCCATCTATTCCACCTCACACCTAAATTTATAATCACTGCAACTATAATCTAGATACATATAAGTAATGTGTTTATCACACCATATAATTTTAGGATTTTCTACTTTATATCCGAATATTATATTTGCAATTATTACACTTACCATCGTCTTTTATTTCTTTTCTTGTAAAGAAATCAATTATCATTATTCCACCTCTGTCGTATTTTCTTGAATTTGTGTTTCAGTTTGTGTTTCTATTGTTATTGTTTTAGTAGTAAATCCATCTTTAAATCCACAATAAGCAATTCCTCCTATAACTATAGTTGCAAGTATCAATAATATTGTCAAAAATATTGGAGCTACATAGTCTACAAAAAAGTCCATCATTTCTTAATTCCCCCTTTCTTCTGGTATTGCATATACTCTATCCCTTTGCATACTTCTTAACATAGATGACAAAATAACTTCTTTGTCCGCTTTTAGATCTCTGCTTGTTGCAGATTTTATACAATACAATTCTTTTAGTCCATCAACTGGTTCTACCCAAGTTTTTTCAAATTTTATTCCAAATTCGTTTATTTCTGTTTTTTGTTTTGTTTCTATTCTATCAATAGCCACATATACACCTATTCCAACTGGTATTTCTTTTTTTACTTGTGTATATAATTCATAAGGCATTACAAAATAATTTTTATGGCCTATAAAAGTCAAATGGTTTTTACTATGAAAATCTTGCTTTGATTGTTTTATTTCATAGCAGGTTATCTCTCTTTGACAATTATATTTAATACAATCTACAATTTCTCCACCATACCATCCGATTGTACATTCAAATACATAAAAATCATTTCTTGGGTTAAACTTGCTTGCTAGCAATTTCTCCAGTATTTTTGTTCTCTCTGTTTTCATTTCTTTTTCTTACCTCCTCAGTTTGTATTATCAGCCATTCTATTATTCTTTGAACTGTCATAGGTGTATA
>CANRFX010000090.1 GCA_947629995.1 uncultured Clostridia bacterium
TACAAGCTGCTCAAGTTGCATCTAAATTTACCTTATTTACACACCATGCAAAAACTTTTCCAAACCTAGTAACAGCACTTAGAAACTCAATGCTTAGAATTGGACAATTTAGCAATGAAAAAACAGCAGAAGAACAAGTTGTACAAGTATTAAACTTTGATATTCATTTAACAAAAGACTTTAGAGGAAAAAGGTATGTAGAAAGAATTACAGAATGTATTCCAATAGAGGAAAAAAGTGAATATACATTTGATCATAGAAAAGAAAAAACATTAGAAGGAAAATTTGATAAATTTTTTGATAATGCAACACGTTATTTTGAAAAAGTAACAGATAAAAAATTATATACTTATCGTAATATATTAGAATATGTTGACGGAGAATATATAATTACAAATCCAATTACACAAGAAAATATAAAAGAAATGAGAATGAATATGAATGATACAGATATGGAAAGTTTTGATAAATTTATAGAAAAACATTGGGGAAATAGCTTAAAACAAACAGTATCTGTAAGTGCTGGAATAGATGAACCTACCCAAAAGCGTGGTAGAAGATCAAAAACAACTAAAATATAAAGATTTAGACAAGATAGGAAGAAGAGGTGAAATAGCAAGTGAGTAACAATATGATATTTTATATTATGGGTGGAGCAGCAGTTTTATTTGTAATTATAATATTTGCATATTTTATAATATCTAAAAAAATGCAGAAATCCGAATATAAAAGAATACAACAATTGCAGCGAGGAACTAAAGAACATAAATTTTCAGCAGAAGTATTACTTCAAAAGTTATATCTTACATATATTAAAATTCCATTTATTAAAAGATATGCCTTAAAAATAAGAAGAAGATTAGAAATTATTAATATAGAAGATGAATATAACACTAGAAAAGGAACAGCAAAAATACTTACAAGAGCACTCATTTTTTTATTACCTCTTATAGTAATAACAATTGTATTAACTTCATCAAATTACTTGCTAATGTTTATATTATTGATTTTTGAAGTGTTTATGATAGATACATTAATTGATGGATCTGTTGACAAAATAGATAATAAAATACTAAAAGAACAAATTGACTTTTTCTCAGAAATTAGACATGCTTACCATGAATTTAACATGGTAGAAGAGGCAATTTATCAGGTTTCACAAGATGATGAATTAGAAATTTCAAGACAAGGTGAAAAAATATACGAAATATTAATATCAGATGATCCAGAAACAGAACTAGAAAAATATTATGATATTGCACCAAATAGCTTTTTGAAAGAATTTGCAGGAATTTCTTATTTAACAAAAGAATTTGGTGATAGAAAAGTAGATGGTGCTTCTTTATACTTAAAAAATGTTAATAATATTACACAAGAAATGCAATTAGAGATTTTAAAAAGAGACAAATTAAATTATGTATTTCAAAGTTTATCAATTATATCTATTGCGCCAATTCTATTATTAGAGCCTTTAAAAAACTGGGCTATTAGTAATTTCTCTTTTGTAGCTAGTTGGTATGAAGGAAAACCAGGAATGATAGTGCAAATATTAATATTAATTTTAACATTTGCATCATACATATTAGTACGAAAGCTAAAAGATAATGGTTCAACAGGAATAAATACCAAAAATACAGAAAATCCTTGGCAAGCAAAATTATACAAGAAAAAATTAATTAAAAAATTTGTAGATTTGTTTATACCAAAACAAGGAACAAAAGAATATAGGAAAGTACAACAATATTTAAAAGATTCAGCATCTCACTTAAAAATGGAGTGGCTGTATATTAATAGAATTATGATGGCAATTGTAACATTTTTTGCATCTATTATAATATTTTCACAAATGCATGTTGTTGCAATTAATTATATATATACAGAGCCGACGACAGATTATGACCTAATCCGGACGGATTAAGTGAAAGTGATGAAAAAAAAGCAATGAAAGTTACAGAAGAAGATAATAAAATTTTGGACCAGTTTAGGGGAAAAGTAAATACAACAACAAAACAGATTGAATTAGCAGTTAGAAGATTAAAATATTATGAAGAAGCAAATGATGCAGAAATTGAAAAAGCAGTGGAAAGAATAGAAGAAAAATTAAGAATTATTAATAGTGAATATATGCAATGGTTTGAATTATTATTAGCATTCGTATTTGCCATAGTAGGATATATGACACCAATTTGGATTTTAATATTCCAAGTAAAGATGAGACAATTAGAGATGGAAGATGAAGTAATGCAATTCCAAACAATTATATTAATGCTTATGAGAATTGAAAGAGTAAATGTTGAAATAATCTTAGAATGGTTAGAAAGATATTCTAATATTTTTAAAGCACCAATTACGAAATGTGTTAATAACTATGAGGCTGGTGCATGGGAATCTTTAGAAGCAATGAAAGAAGAAGTAAGTTACATACCATTAATTAGAATTATAGAAAGTCTTCAAGCAGCAGTAGAAAAAATACCAATTACAGATGCATTTGATGAATTAGATTCAGAAAGAGATTATTACCAAGAGAAAAGAAAAGAATCAAATGAAAGATTAATAAAAAGAAAAGGAATGATTGGAAAAGGAATTGGATTTGCACCTATGGTATGTATGTTTGTAGGATATTTAATTGTTCCATTAGTATTTATAGGATTAACAAGTATGTCAAATTCATTTACAAGTATGTCAAATATATAAAAATAGGAGGAAATGACAGATGGAGAATGCATCTAGAGCATTAATAATGGCAGGAGGTATCTTAATAGCGCTAATGATATTGGGTGCATTAATGCTAATGTTTAATAATTTATCTAGTTATCAAAATCAAAATGGTATGACAAAAGAACAAGCTCAAGTAGTTGAATTTAACAATCAGTATCTAGCATATGATAGAGATGATTTAACTTTAATGGATATGAAAAGTTTATATAATAGAATCCAAAGCAATAATCAAAAAAATCCAGATGAAGAAATAACAACTAATATTCAAAACATATATCCAAGCATAAGCCGGAGACTTTAAAAGTTTTCCAGAGGAAGATAAAATACGAAGAGTATTTAAGTGTACAAATATAGGTTATAATGCAGAAGGTAAAATAAATAGTATAAATTTTGAAAAAGTTAAATAAGAAGAATAAAAAGAGGAGGAAAAACAATGGAGAATGCATCAAAAGCATTAATAATGGCAGCAGGAGTATTAATTGGTGTTTTAGTGTTATCGTTAGCTGCGTTTTTGTTTATGGATTTTGGTGCTAGATCAAAAGATGTATATGCTCAAGTAGAACACAATCAGTTAACAGAATATAATGCTCAATATACAATATATGCAGACAGAAATGATCTTACTATATATGATGTTGTTAATTTACTTAATTTAGCAAAGCAAAATAATGATAATTATCAAGATTCTAATACTTTTGATAGTGAATATAAGGTAACAGTTATATTATCAGGAAACAGCTTAATTAATTCTTCAAATGGACAAGATTTTTCAATAGAAAAAAAGCAAAATTTAATTAGTACATATAATACAGTTGGATCTAATGGTGAACTTTTAACAAGATTTGAATGTACTCGGAATAACTTTTCATAATTCAGGGCGTGTAGCACAAGTGAAACTCAAAATAAAACAATAAAATATTATAATAAATAACAAAATACTTGAAAAAAAGACAAAAAGATAGTATAATAAAAAGGAATGAAAATGAAAAAAATAGCGATATTTTTCCTAATCGTAATTGTTATAATATCAACAATAACATATATATATTTAAATTATGTTGCAAATTATAGAAATGCGCAAAAAGAAAATAGGCAATTTGAAATGTATCAAAATCAAGAAATATTAGGTTCAGAATTAACAACTCTAATTAATAAAGCAATTGATTATAACATACGAAATGAAGTAGAACAAGATAATAAAGGAAATTATATAGATAATGGAAAAAATTCATTAAATATAGAAATTAAATTTACAGATGATGATGTTACTTTTAATATATCAACGATTTACAAACGAGGTTCAGAACTATTTTTAGCACACTATAGGGATATATCATTTAAATGTATAGAAGTTCAATATCATAAAGAAACAAACAAAATAAGTTATATGTTGTTTGAACAAATAACTGAATAAATTTGTTATTAATTTTATCAATTTCAATTGATAAATAAAATATAAACAAAAGCTAAGTTTCAAAGGAGGAAAAAGTTATGGAGAACGCATCAAAAGCATTAATTATAGCAGGAGCTATATTATTATCAATATTATTAATATCATTAGGAATAATGATTTTCAGCCAAGCACAAGACACAGTAAATAATAGTGGAATGTCACAAGCAGAAATAAACACATTTAACAGTCAATTTACTAAATATGAAGGAACAAGAAAAGGTTCTGAAGTTAAATCTTTAATAGG
>CANRFX010000091.1 GCA_947629995.1 uncultured Clostridia bacterium
ATTCTAAAGGAAATAAAGAAACAGAACTTGTAAAAAGCAAAAATGGTAAAGAATATTTAAAAGTAGTAAAAGAAGAAACTACTGAAAAAAGACAAAAAGATATGCCAACAAGATTAAATGCTAGAAGAAAAATGATGAGAAAATTAAACAAAGTAAAAGACAGTGAAGGAAAAAATGTTGATTTACCATCAAAATTATTTAACGAAATAGCTCCAAAATATGCAGGTAAAAACGTAGGCGGATATACTCGCATAGTTAAAGCTGGACCAAGAAGAGGAGACGGAGCAGAAGTTGCTATATTACAACTAATATAAATAATAAAAAAGAAGAAAAACGTTGGAAAGAGAACACAACGTTTTTTTTAACTCTCATCTACATTATCAATAAGATCTTTACACTCTTTCCAGCTAGTAACCTTTAAACAATCATATTCTTTTTCTAATTTTTTTGCTATTTCTTTTGTATTATCTTCTGATTTTAAATCTGCGACAATTATATTTTTTAAATAATCCTCTTTTCCATATAAGATTTTAAACATACTTGACCTTAAAAAACCCTCAATTTTTTCTTCTTGATTTTTAACAGCAATAATTAAGTAAATTCCATCAGATTGAAATTTTGTATATGTAAAAATATATATAATATCTTTTATAATTTCAAACAAACCATAAATGGCTAAAGTCCAAAAAGCAATATTTAATAAAAAATCCATTACTAAATTTTCCTCCTACCAACCTATTATATTGTTTAACATTAAAAATTGATACACTTTATTGTAACAGATAAAAATACTCTTGAAATCAAGAATTTTTTATGATACACTAATACATACAAAAAGATAAGGAGAAACAAATGGAAATTATAGGAGAAATACAGACAATTATATATAAAAATGAAACTAACAGTTATACTATAGCAGATTTTGAAACGAAC
Source organism: uncultured Clostridia bacterium (assembly GCA_947629995.1). Classification (GTDB taxonomy): domain Bacteria; phylum Bacillota; class Clostridia; order TANB77; family CAG-508; genus CAG-269. Next base: position 934 of record CANRFX010000091.1, read on the forward strand.
GACGAGCTTACTACTATAGTAGGCTATTTGCCATTTGTAAACAGCGGAGACACCTTAAAACTAATAGGAAGATTTGTAGAACATAAAGACTATGGAAGGCAATTTAAAATAGATACATTTGAAAAAATAATGCCACAAACATTAGGAGCCATAGAAAAATATTTAGCAAATTCAAATATAAAAGGAATAGGAAAAGCAATTGCTAAAAAAATTGTTGACAAATTTGGAGAAGAAACTATTTATGTATTTAAAAATGAACCACAAAGATTAGCAGAAGTAAAAGGAATTTCAATAAGCAGAGCAGAAGAAATAGCAGAAGAATTCATGCAAAATTGGGAAATTTGGCAAATAGTAGGATTTCTAGAAAAATTTGGAATAGGTGCAGAACATGCCAAAAAAGTATTTGATTTATTAGGAAAAAATGCCATTGAACAAATAGAATCAAATCCATATATCTTAATAGATATCGCAAGAGGTGTAAATTTTAAGCAAATTGATAAAATGGCACTTGACTTAGGTATAAATTATGATAATGAAAAAAGAATAGAAAGCGGAATTAAATATGCATTAATTAGAAGTACTTACAATGGTCATAGTTGTGTATTAAAAACAAATTTAATCCAATATGTAATTGAATTATTAGATGTTCAAACAGAAAATGTAGAAGATGGATTAATTAATTTAAGAGTAAAAAATGAAATTACAATAGAAGAAAGAGAAAAAGAAGAATATGTATATCTTCAAAACTTTTACCAAGTAGAAGAAGAAATAGCATATAGAATATATACCTTGCAAAAAGCAAGAAATACAAAGAAAATATCTCACATAGAAGTAGAACTAGAAAAAGCAGAAAAAGATTCAGATATAAAATTATCAGAAAAACAGAAAGAAACTGTAAAATTAGTAAATAACAATAATGTAGTTATAATTACTGGAGGACCAGGAACAGGAAAAACAACAATTATAAAAACAATTATAGATATATACGAGTCAAAAGGTAAAAAAATAGTTCTTTGTGCACCAACAGGTCGAGCAGCAAAAAGAATGACAGAAACAACAGGGAAAGAAGCATCTACTCTCCATAGATTATTAGAAATTGGAAAATTTGATGAAGACAGTTTTTATAAAAACACATCAAATTATGAAGGAGCTCCAATTGATGCAGACATTATAATTGTGGATGAAATGTCAATGGTGGATATGTTTTTAATGAACTATTTATTAAAATGTATTTATCAAGGTACTAAATTGATTTTAGTTGGAGATGTAGATCAACTAGCATCTGTTGGTCCTGGAAGTGTACTAAAAGATTTAATTGATTCAGAGCAAATACAAACTATCCATTTAGACAAAATATTTAGACAAGCAGCAAAAAGTAAAATTGTATTAAATGCACATAGGGTTAACAAAGGAGAAAAATTTTTAAGCAAAGAAGAAATGTCTGACGATTTAAAAGAAGATTTCTTTTTTATAAAAGGAAATAACGAAGCAAAAATGCTTGAAGAAGTAATTTCACTTTGTACAGGAAGATTAAAAAATTATGGAAATTTTGATTTCTTTCAAAATATACAAGTATTGTCACCAACGAAAAAAGGACTACTCGGAACAAAAGAATTAAATAAAGCATTGCAAGAAAGGCTAAATCCAAATATTCATAATTTACCAGAAAAAGCAAGTCAAGGTGCTATTTATCGAGCACGGAGATAGAGTAATGCAAATTAAGAACAATTATGATATCTACTGGGAAAAAGAAGTTGAAGGAAAAGTAGATGTCGGAAGCGGGGTTTTTAATGGTGAAATCGGAACAATAACTAAAGTAGACGAAAAGGAAAAACAGATAGAAATTAGATTTGATGATGAGAAAAAAGTATGGTATGAATTTTCTGATTTAGAACAAATTGAGCATAGTTATAGTATAACAATTCATAAATCTCAACGGAAGTGAATTTGATGTAGTTATTATGGTTGTGCCATCAGCTGCACCTATGTTAATTACGAGAAATTTACTTTATACAGGAATTACAAGAGCAAAGAAATTATTAATTATTGTAGGAATAGAAAGAGTAGTAGACTTTATGATACAAAACGTAGATATAAAAAGGAGAAATACAGGACTAGAATACAAGATGAGAAAAATTGTCGATGGGGACGGAGCTTTTTGACAATATTGCCAGGAGGGACGGAGCAATTTGGCAATTTTTTTTGAACAATATTAATAGAAAATTTAATATATTTTTTATTAATAACAATTTTGAATACGGCAGAAATAAAAAGCTTTATAATTATTTTTTTTCATAACTTTGCTGTCGCAATTTCCATAAATAAAAAATTAAATGTCAATTGCTCCAGATCGCACTTCACTTCGTTCCGTTTGGTCGCTTACGCAGTTACTCAAAAAAATAATTATAAAGCTTTTTATAGTCTGTAGTACGAAGTTATTAATAAAAAATATATTAAAATTTCTATTTCTAACAATAATGAAAAAATTGCCAAAAAGCTCCGTCCCTCCTGGCAATATTGTCAAAATGCCCCGTCCCCGACGACACCCGACGACAATTATTGTCAAAAAGCTCCGTCCCCATCGACAATTTAGAAAGGAGAGAAAAAAATTTTAGATCAAATATTAAATATTATTTATCCACCAGTGTGTCGGAATATGTGGAAAATTAAATTCAGAATTTTTATGCAACAAATGTAAAAAACAATTAGAAAGTCAAAGCAAATTTAAAGTCGAAAAAAAATTAAATACCAATAATTACTTTCAAGAACATTTATATCTATTTAAATATCAGGGAATGATAAGAAAGATAATATTAAATTATAAATTTAATGATAAATCTTACTTATATAAAACAATTGTAAATTTTTTGTTAAAAAATGAAAAATTCTTTAAAATTTTGAAATCTTATGATACAATAATACCGGTTCCAATAAGTCCAAAAAGATATAAAGAAAGAGGATATAATCAAAGCTATTTAATTGCAAAAGAAATAGCAAAAAGATTAAAAATACAATGCAACAAAGACTCTCTTATAAAGACGAAAAATGTAATTGAACAAAGTAAATTAAACAAAGAAGAAAGACAAAAAAATATAGAAGGAGTATATAAACTTCGAAATCAAAAAACACTACAAAATAAGAAAATATTATTAATTGATGATATTTATACAACAGGAAGTACAGTAAAAGAATGTTGTAAAGTTTTAAGCAAAGCAAATCCCAAAAAGATAGGGGTATTTACAATAGCAAAAGATTAGTAATAGTAATATATATAAAACTTAAGCTAAGGAGGAAAAAATGGAGGATTTAGTAGAAAGCATATTAGATTATGTAAGGTCAGATTATACAGATTATGCAATAATGATTAATGGTGAATGGGGTTCTGGTAAGACACATTTTTGGAATAATAAAATTAGAAATAAAATAGAATCTTTACA
>CANRFX010000092.1 GCA_947629995.1 uncultured Clostridia bacterium
GGTTAAACGAGTAGAAAATCATAAAATTAAGGTAACGATAGAAGTTGATATGGTGTGCGGAGCAGTATGAATTAATAATAAAAAGTAAATGAATGTTTAGAGATAAAACTTAAATTTAAAGTATGTATTTTATAGAAATATAAGATACACAAAATTACATAAATTAGACTGTACAATATATGTAGATGATATAACAATATCATCTATTAAGAGAGATATAAATAAAAGAGAAGAAGGTGAAATAAAAACTATAATACGAAGAAATAAACAAAAGTTAAGTACAGGAAAAACTATAAGATATGGAATAAATGACTACAAAAAAGTAACTGGTTTTGTAATTTCTCCAAATAATAAATTAGTGATACCAAATAAAATAAAATCCAAAATAAAAATTCAAACAAAATTTATAAGAAAATATGAAAAATTAATTTTTATCTAAAAATGCTTGAATAATAAACAAATGTTTGATATAATTATAAAAAATTAAAAATTGGAGATGATAATATTGAGTAATTTACAAGCAAAAGAATATAAAAATTTTGAAGAAATAAAAAGAATTAGAGTAGATGGAACAGAATATTGGAATGCAAGGGAACTAAGTGAAGTTTTACAATATAAGAAGTGGGAAAATTTTGCTAAAGTAATTGATAAAGCAAAACTAGCTTGTAATAATAGTGGTTTTGAGATTCAAGACCATTTTCCTGAGGTCAGGAAAATGGTCGAAATAGGCAGTAATACTGTAAGAGAGTTATTAGACTATGAACTTTCAAGATATGCTTGTTATTTAGTTGTACAAAATGGAGATCCAAGAAAAGAAGTAATTGCTCTAGGACAAACTTATTTTGCAATTCAAACTAGAAGACAAGAAGTAGCAGATTATTTTAATCAATTAGATGAAGATAATAAAAGATTAGTAATTCGAGGAGATATCAAACAATGGAATCAAATGTTACTAGAAGCAGCTCATAATGCAGGTGTAATAACAAACCAAGAATACGCAGAATTTCAAAATGCCGGATATATGGGATTATATGGTGGTTTAACGGTAGATGATATACATAAAAGAAAAAAGTTAAAAGATAACGAAAAAATATTAGATTTCATGGGAAGTACAGAATTAATTGCTAATTTATTTAGAATATCACAAACAGAAGAAAAACTAAAAAAAGATAAGATACATAGCTGTAGTAAAGCAACTTCAACTCATTATGAAGTTGGAACAAAGGTAAGAAAAGCAATAAAAGATATTGGAGGGACGATGCCAGAAGATTTACCAACACCAGAAAAGAGTATTAAACAAGTTGAAAAAGAGCAACTAAAGAGATTAAAGGACAAAAAAACTAAATTAATGTTAGATGAATAAAATTAAAAGTGATAAATTAAGGTTTCATGAAAAATTTGTAAAAATACTTGAAAAAAACAAAATCAAGTGGTAAAATATAAATATAGATTAAAAAAAAACCGCATTTGGTCATTTTTTTAATCTTTTTTTAGTTTTAAAATTTTTAGCTTTTTCAAATTTTTTAGATTTTTAAAATTGACAATAATAATTTAGAAAAGGAGTTTATTTCATATGAATACAAAGTATATTTTTGTTACAGGTGGAGTTGTATCAGGATTAGGTAAGGGAATTACAGCAGCATCTCTTGGAAGATTACTAAAAAATAGAGGATATAAGGTTACAATTCAAAAATTTGATCCTTATATTAATGTAGATCCAGGAACTATGAATCCTTATGAACATGGAGAGGTTTTTGTAACAGATGATGGAGCAGAAACAGATTTAGATTTAGGACATTATGAGAGATTTATCAATGAAAACTTAACTAAAAATTCAAGTATTACAATGGGAAAAATATATCAAAGTGTAATTGAAAAAGAAAGAAGAGGAGATTATTTAGGAAAAACTGTACAAGTAATACCTCATATTACTAATGAAATTAAAGAAAAAATATATGGTTTTGAGAATACTGATACAAATATTGTTATAACAGAAATAGGAGGAACAGTAGGTGATATAGAGGGACTATCTATCATCGAAGCAATACGTCAAGTTGGATTAGAAAAAAATCCAGAAGATGTTATTTACATTCATGTAACATTACTTCCTTATATATTTGGATCTAATGAAATAAAATCTAAACCAACACAACACTCTGTAAAAGAATTACAAAGTTTAGGAATTAAACCAAATATATTAGTTTGTAGGACTGAATCTGATATACCAGATAGCATAAGAGATAAACTATCTTTATTTTGTAATGTAAGAAAAACAAGTGTTATTCAAAACAAAACAGCAGATAATTTGTATGCTGTACCATTAATGCTCGAAGCAGAAGGTCTAGCTAGAGAAGTTTGTAATCATTTAAAATTAGAAAATTATATTCCAGATAATTCAAAATGGGAGGAAATGGTTGAAAATATTAGAAATATAGATGAAAATAAAGTAGTAAATATAGCAATTGTTGGAAAATATGTAAAACTAGAAGATTCTTATATTTCTGTTATTGAAAGTTTATACCATGCTGGTTTTGCAAATCATGTTAAAGTAAAAGCTCATTTAATTGATTCAGAATCTATTACTAAAGAAAATGTGGCTGAAAAATTAAAAGGAATTGATGGAGTTATTGTTCCTGGAGGGTTTGGAAGTAGAGGAATTGATGGAAAAATAGAAACAATAAAATATGTGAGAGAAAATAAAATACCATTTTTAGGTATTTGTTTAGGAATGCAAATGGCAGTAGTAGAATTTGCAAGAAATGTATTAGGATTAAAAGATGCCAACTCAGCAGAATTAGATGAAAAAACAAATAATCCAGTAATTCATATTATGGAGAATCAAAAAACAGTTAAGAAAAAAGGAGGAACAATGAGATTAGGTGCTTATCCTTGTATAATAAAAAAAGGAACAAAAGCATATGAATTATATGGAAAAGAAGAAATTTCAGAAAGACATAGACATCGTTATGAATATAATAATGACTATAGAGAAAGGTTGGAAAAAGCAGGATTAAAAATATCAGGAACATCTCCAGATGGATTATTAGTTGAAATGGTTGAATTAGAAAATCATCCTTACTTTTTAGCAGGACAATTCCATCCAGAGTTGAAATCAAGGCCAAATAAACCATCACCATTGTTTGTGGGGCTAATTAAAGCTTGTTTATAAATATTATATATTTGAGAGGAAAAAAATTAATATGAAAAGACCTGAATTTATTATATTTACAGATAAAGACTGTACTATTAATTTAGAAGATAAAAAATTAAATAATATTTTTCATTTAGTATCAACAATGGGAGGAATGGTTATCCCTGTTACAGGAAGAACGGTAGGAGATATAGAAGAAAATATTAGACAAAAAAATATAAGAATGCCAGAAATTATTGTAGGAGACAATGGTGCTAATATTTATTTACCTAATCAACATACTTTCATAATTCAAAAAAAATTAGAACATAAGAAAGTAATGGACATATTACATGAATATTTAAAAAATGGTGGAAATATAGATTTTGTTAGATATACGAATGGTGAAAATATATTTGCATCAGATCAAGAAGATGTAAGAGAATATTATAGAAATAGTAAAAAAGTAAAATTTTGTAGTAATATTTATGAAAAAATACAACAAGCAGAAGATATAACTAAATTAACATTAGCAGGAAGAAGAGAAGATATAGAACAAAGAGCAAAGTTTATACAAAATCTAGATTTTTGGACTGATATGGATAGAACTCGTTTTCCTAAAAAGGAGTATGAAAATTATCGATTAGATATTGCTCAAAAAAATATAAGTAAGGGAGAAGCAGTAAAGGCTTTAGTTGCAAAATTAAAACCACAATATGGCTATTTATGTGTTGGAAATGGACGAAATGATATTTCTATGTTTGAAACAGCAATTGATAATGGAATGATAGCAGCTATTATGAGCAATTCTGATCCAGAATTAATAGATTATATTGAACAATATGCAAAAGGAAAAAAAGGAGAAGTTAAAAAAGTTCCACTGGATAGAGATTTAGCAAATGAGTATATTCTAAAAATGGCAAAAGAATTTCAAAGTCGTCAAAAAACAAGGGAAAGGGAAATACGTGAAAAAAAGAGATTGCCTAATGTAGAGAGAGTAAAAGTAGGAAAATTAATTACAAAAAAAGAGAATCCAAATGTAGAATTTAAAAGGAAAAATTTAGAGAGATAAGAAATTTTGCAAAAACTATTGACAAAAAGTAGAAAAACATTTATAATTTATAACTGTCAGGATGAGAACTTTGCAGGTGTAGTTCAATGGTAGAACCTCAGCCTTCCAAGCTGATGACGTGGG
>CANRFX010000093.1 GCA_947629995.1 uncultured Clostridia bacterium
TCTATGGGTGTAAAAGAACAATTAATATTCCCTGAAATTGAATATGACAAAGTAGACAAATTAAGAGGAATGGATATTATATTTGTAACAACAGCAAAAACAGATGAAGAAGCAAAAGAGTTGTTAAAACTATTAGGTATGCCATTTAAAACAGCTGTAGGAGCATAAAAAAATCAGATGTTTTTTGCAAAACTAAAACAAAGTGGAAACTATAACAAAAAACCTTAAAATGAAAGGAGAACAATTATGGCTAAAAAATCAATGAAAATAAAACAAGCAAGACCTCAAAAATATAGTACACGTGAGTATAATAGATGTAAGTTATGTGGTAGACCTCACAGCTATATTAGAAAATATGGAATATGCCGTGTTTGTTTTAGAGAATTAGCACATAAAGGAGAGATACCAGGGGTTAAGAAGGCCAGCTGGTAGAGAAAAAACAAATGAAAATCAGCATCTTGCACATTTTTATTTCATAAATCAGACTTCGATGTACAAAAAGTACACCTTCAGCCTGCTTTATTCATAAAAATGCACAATATACTAATTTTGATTTGTTTTAGATAATTGGTTATAAATTAATAGATAAAAAGGAGGTAAGTAATTAATGAACATTACAGATCCAATAGCAGATATGTTAACAAGAATTAGAAATGCAAATAGTTCAAAACATAAATCAGTTGATATTCCTAGCTCAAATATAAAATTAGGAATTGCTGAAATTTTATATAAAGAAGGATATATAAAATCTTTTGAAGAAATTAAAGATGAAACAAATCCTCAAGGAACCATAAGAATTGCTCTAAAATATGACGAAAATGGAACAAGAGTAATTGATGGTCTAAAAAGAATTAGTAAGCCAGGACTAAGAGTATATGCTTCAAAAGAAGAATTACCAAAAGTATTGAATGGCTTAGGAATTGCTATTATTTCTACATCACAAGGATTAAAAACAGATAAAGAAGCAAGAACTTTAGGTGTTGGTGGAGAAGTTTTAGCTTATATTTGGTAATACAAACAACGTATAAAGGAAGGTGAAAAAAGTGTCAAGAATAGGAAATAAACCTATTACAGTACCATCAGGAGTAGAAGTAAAAATTGATGGACAAAAAATTACTGTAAAAGGTCCAAAAGGTACATTAGAAAGAGAAATACATAAAAATATTTCGATTGAAATGCAAGAAAATGAAATTAAACTTACAAGAAAAGATAATGAACCAGAGAATAGAAGTTTACATGGTTTAACAAGAAGTTTAATTAACAATATGATTATTGGTGTAACAGATATGTATAGTAAAGAATTACAAATTAATGGAGTTGGTTACAGAGTAGCAAAACAAGGAAATAACTTAAATTTAACCTTGGGTTATTCACATCCAGTTATATTTGAAGCACCAGAAGGAATTACTTTTGATGTTCCAAACCCAAATACAATTATTGTAAAAGGAATTGATAAAGAATTAGTTGGAGAATGTGCAGCAGTTATTAGAACAAAAAGACCACCAGAAGTATATAGAGGAAAAGGTATTAAGTATAGCGATGAAGTTATTAGACGTAAAGTAGGAAAGACTGGTAAATAAAGAAAGGAGTAACAAAAATGGTTAAAAAGACAGATAGAAAAATGGAAAGAACAAGAAGACATATCCGTGTTAGAACAAAAATATCTGGAACAGCTGAAAGGCCAAGATTATGTGTATATAGAAGTAATTCAAATTTATATGTACAAGTAATTGATGATGTTGCAGGAAATACTTTAGTTTCTGCTTCAACATTAGATAAACAGGTTAAAACAAAACATGCCAATAAAGAAGCAGCAAAAGAACTAGGAGCATTAATTGCTAAAAAAGCATTAGAAAAGAAAATAGATACAGTTGTTTTTGATCGTGGTGGATATGTTTATCATGGTGTTGTTAAAGAATTAGCAGAAGCTGCAAGAGAAGGCGGATTAAAGTTTTAAGTAAGGGAGGAAAAACAAAAACCTATGGAAGAAAAAAATGAATTAAAAGAAAAAGTTGTTGCTATTAATAGAGTTGCTAAAGTTGTAAAAGGTGGTAGAACTTTTCGTTTTAGTGCTGTAGTAGTAGTAGGAGACGAAAATGGTCATGTAGGTGTTGGAAATGGTAAAGCAGCAGAAGTTCCAGATGCAATTAAAAAGGCAATCCAAGAAGCTAAAAAGAACTTAGTTGAAGTGCCAATTGTAAATACAACTGTACCACATGAATATGTAGGAACTTTTGGAAGTGCAAAAGTTATGTTAAAGCCAGCTGAAGTTGGTACTGGTATTATAGCAGGAGGAAGTGTTAGACCAGTTATAGAATTGGCAGGCTATAAAAATATAAGAACAAAAGTTATTGGAACAAATAATCCAAGAAACGTTGTTTATGCTACAATTGAAGGTTTAAAAGCAATGCAAACAGTAGAAATGGTAGCTAAAAAGAGAGGTAAAAAAGTAGAAGAAATTTTATAGAAGGAGGTGCCAAATAGCGTATGAAACTAGATGATTTAAAGCCAGCTGTAAGTAAAGTAAAAAGAAATAGAGTAGGACGCGGAATTGCTTCTGGAAACGGAAAAACATCAGGAAAAGGACATAAAGGTCAAAAAGCAAGAAGTGGTGGAGGAGTAAGACGTGGTTTCGAAGGTGGTCAAACACCATTATATAGAAGATTACCAAAAAGAGGATTTACAAATATCCATGCAAAAGAGTATACAGAAGTAACTTTTACAATGTTAAACAAATCAAAAGCTACTGATGTTACAGCAGAGACTTTATTAAAAGAAGGAATTATTGGTAAAATAACTGATGGAATCGTAGTTTTGGCAACAGGAAAATTAGAAAAGAAATTAAATGTAAAAGCAAAAAGATTTACAAATAAAGCCAAAGAACAAATCGAAGCTTTAGGCGGAAAGGCTGAGGTGATTTAATTGTTTAAAACAATAAAAAATGCACTAAAAACGCCAGATGTAAGAAAAAAATTATTATATACTTTATTATTAATTGTAATATTTAGATTTGGATGTTATATTACTGTACCAGGAGTAAATAGTGTAGCATTATCAGAAGCAATGGGAAATGCTAATGGAATAGCAGGATTAATTGATATGATTTCCGGAGGAGCATTTTCAAGATTTTCTGTTTTTGCAATGTCAATAACTCCATATATTACAGCTTCTATCGTTATTCAATTATTAGCTATGATTATACCATCTTTAGAAAGATTAACAAAAGAAGGTGGAGAAGAAGGAAGAAAGAAAATAAATCGTTATACAAAAATGTTAACAATTGTTTTAGCTCTAATAGAAGGAATTGGATTATATTTATCTTATAAAGGAGCCGGAATATTTGTAGATAATTCTTTCTTAACAGCTTCTTTAGTAGTTGTAGGACTAGTTGCAGGAACATCACTATTAATGTGGCTAGGAGAACTAATTAATAGCAAAGGAATTGGAAACGGAATTTCACTATTAATTTTTGTAGGTATCATTTCAAGATTACCTAGTGGAATAGTAACATTATGGAATTTAATAGTTACTAGTGAAGGATTTAGCACAAAAGGTCTACTTACTGCAATTGGTATTGTAATAGGAGCTTTAATTTTAGTTTCTGCAGTTGTATTTGTACAACAAGCAGAAAGAAGAGTACCAGTACAATACTCTAAAAAAGTAGTTGGAAGAAAAATGATGGGAGCACAAAGCACACACATTCCATTAAAACTTGTTATGGCAGGTGTTATGCCAGTAATCTTTGCATCATCATTTATGACATTCCCAGCTATGATTATTCAAATTTTTGTACCAGGAATAGCAAACGAAACAGGATTTTGGGCAGCAATTTATAATTTCTCAATTGCTACATCTACATCACAAGTAGGAATTGGTTATTCAATTGCAAATGCTATAGTTTACTTATTATTAATTGTCGGATTTACATTTTTCTATACTTTTGCTACATTTAATCCAGCAGAAGTATCAAATAATATTAAGAAAAATGGTGGATTTATTCCAGGAATTAGAGCAGGAAAACCAACAACAGATTATTTATCATCTATTATCTCAAAATTAACATGGTTTGGAGGACTTTTCCTAGCTGTTATTGCAATTATTCCAATGTTATTAAGATTTACTAACCTAAATATTGCATTTGGTGGTACATCAATATTAATTGTTGTAGGAGTTGCATTAGAAACAGTTCAACAATTAGAATCTCAATTAGCAATGAGACA
>CANRFX010000094.1 GCA_947629995.1 uncultured Clostridia bacterium
GTATAGATAATGATGACTTTAGGCATGGAAAACCAACCAACCATAAAATGTTTAATGAAGCAACCGCTATTTTAGCAGGAGATGGCTTATTAAATTCTGCTTATATGGTTATAAGTAAGGACTTAAGCACAAGCAACAAAGAAGATATGATACAAAAAATGGAAATTTTAAAAGAATATACAACAGCAGTAGATAGGATGCTTGCAGGAGAATACTTAGACACAGAAGCAGAAGGGAAGAATATCACAAAAAGCGAACTACAATACATACATGAAAATAAAACAGGAGCAATGTTAAAAGCAAGTGTAAGAGCAGGAGCAATACTTGCTAAATGCAAAGCAGAAGACTTACAAAAATTAACCAATTATGCAGAAAAAATAGGATTAGCCTTTCAAATAAAAGACGACATTTTATCAGAAGAAGGAGACGAAAAAATATTAGGAAAACCAGTAGGAAACGATAAGAAAGCTAAAAAATGCACTTATGTTTCTCATTATGGTTTGCAAGAAGCAAAGGAAATCTTAGACAAAATAACAAAAGAAGCAATTAAAGAATTAGACTCTTATGGCGAAAAAGCAGAATTTCTAAAAGAACTAGCTTTATACATACAAAACAGAAATAAATAATGTTTAAATACACAAAGAAGAGGTGAACAAATGGAATTTAATCAAGAAGCAATGCCAAAGCATATTGCAATCATTATGGATGGAAATAGAAGATGGGCAAAAGCTAGAGGAAAGCCAGCAAGTTTTGGACATAAAGAAGGCGCAAAAGCATTAGAAAAAATAGTTAGATATGCAAACAAAATCGGATTAAAATATATAACTGTTTACGCTTTTTCAACAGAAAATTGGAAAAGAGCAGAAGACGAAGTAAAAGCATTAATGGCCTTACTTCAAAACTACTTAGATGATTATTCTAAAAGAGCAGATACGGAAAATATTAAAGTAAAAATATTAGGAGATATAACAGCATTATCAACTAGTATGCAAAAAAGCATCCAAAATTGTATGGAAAGAACAAAAGATAACACTGGAGTAACTTTTAATATCGCATTAAACTATGGTGGAAGAGACGAATTATTAAAAGCCACAAGGAGAATCGCAAACAAAGTAAAAAATAACGAAATAAACATAGAAGATATAACAGAAAAATTAATATCAGAAAACTTATACACAAAAGGGGAACCAGATCCAGACTTGTTAATTAGAACAAGTGGAGAAAAAAGACTTAGCAACTTTTTGCCATGGCAATTAGTATATACAGAAATTTTATTTATAGATAAAAACTGGCCAGATTTTACAGAAGAAGATTTAGATTATGCAATTATAGAATATCAAAAAAGAACAAGGAAATTTGGTGCAGGGTAAGAAAGGGAAAATTATGGATATTGAAAGAATAACCTCAGGTTTATTAGGATTTCCATTAGTATTAATTATTTTATTATTAGGAGACAAAGTTTTAGTAGATTTTGCATTATCAATAATTGCAGTACTTAGCATGAATGAATATTTTAATGCAATTAAAAAAGTTGCAAATCCAGTAAAATGGCTAGGATATGTAAGTTGTTTTAGTATAGCATTAATTCATATTGTGCCACAAGATTACTTAAATATGATAGTAACACTTAGTGTACCAACAATATTAGTGATTCTATTTGCACAGGTAATAGCAACAGATATGAAAACAAATTTTAGAGATATTGCATATACTTTTATAGGAATTTTTTATGTTGTATTTTTTATAATGTTTGTAGCTTTCATTGATGGTATGAAAGACGGAAAAATTCTAATTTGGTATGCTATTTTTGCAGCATGGGGAACAGATATATTTGCTTTCATATTTGGAAGATGTTTTGGAAAGCATAAATTTAGCAAAGTAAGTCCAAAAAAATCAATTGAAGGATGTATTGGAGGAACAATAGGAGGAGTAGTTTTAATATTAATATATACTTACATTGCAAATACATATTGGGGAGTAAATTATTCTTATTTATTTATGTTTGGTGTAGGAGTAATATTGAGCCTAATTGGTCAAATAGGAGATTTTGCAGCATCTAGCATAAAAAGATTTGTTGGAATAAAAGACTACAGCAATCTTATACCAGGGCATGGTGGAATGTTAGATAGAATTGACAGTTTAATATTTTTAGCACCATTTGCATATAGCCTATTTACTCTATTATAAGGAGGAATAAATTGATAACATTTTTAATATCAGCAGTAAAAATTATTATATTATTAGGTGTCTTAATTACAATACATGAATTAGGGCACTTTATGTTAGCAAAACTTTGCAAAGTAAAAGTAAATGAATTTGCAATCGGCTTTGGCCCTAAAATATGGCAAAAGCAAGGAAAAGAAACAAAATACACTTTAAGATTAATTCCACTTGGAGGGTATAACAGCATGGAAGGGGAAGAAGAAAGATCTGATAAAGAAGGTTCTTTTTCCAAAGCAAGTATCCCTAAAAGACTTGCAATTGTAGTTGCTGGAGCAACTGTCAATATCTTATTTGCAACTATCATTTATTTTATTTTATCTGCAACAGGGGGAACTTATGTATCTAATGAAATAGAAGGATTAATTGATGGATATGTAGCTAAAGAAGCGGGATTAGAATCAGGAGATAAAATAATAGAAGGAAATGGAAAAAAAATAAATAGTAAAAAAGATTTAAAAGAAGTAATAGAAAAAACACAGGGAAAAGAGATAGAAATCAAAATTGAAAGAAATGGAGAAGTTTTATCTTATTCAATTAAACCAACAGAAGTATCCTCAAAAGTTACAGGAATATATTTAGATGATAAATGTAAAATAATTGCTGTAGAAAAAGGCAGTAGCTCAGAAAGACAAGGAATACGAGCAAATGACGTACTTGTAAAAGTGAATGGAACGTTGATTAATGGCGATAGAAATCTAGCATTACAAGAAATAGGAAAAGAAGGCCTAAATATAATGACTTTTGTAGTGAAAAGAGGAAACCAAGAAGTAACAATAGAATTAGAACCAGATTATAAATCAACATATTATTTAGGAGTAACTTTAAAACCAGCAGAAGATACATTTTTAAATAGATGTATCAATGGAGGAATGCAGACACAAGAATTTTTGCTTTCGATTGTAGATAATCTAAAACAATTATTCACAGGTAAAGTAGGAGTAGACCAAATGATGGGTCCAGTCGGAATTTCAGAAGTGGTCGCAAAAACAGATGGAGTAAGAGAATTTTTTGAAATGATGGCTTTAATTTCTTTATCTTTAGGTGTAACAAATTTATTGCCAATTCCAGCTTTAGATGGTGGAAAGATTTTAATTCTTTTAGTTGAAGCAATTAGAAGAAAACCAATGAATGAACAAACAGAAATTAATATACAATTGGCAGGTTTTGCAATAGTAATTGCTATTTCATTATATGTAACTTATAATGATATTTTGAGAATATTTTAAATAAAAAGGTCTTATGGAGAAATCTATAAGATTTTTTTGACTTAAAAATAAAATTATAATGATAGGTAAAATATAGATTATAAATAATAAATATAGATAAAAATAAAAAATTATAAATAAAGTTTTTTTCGTTTTTCTTCTATTAGTTTTTCGTCTTCTGGGTCTAGATTTTCTAAAGAAAATTCTAAGAGTTCTGATACGGTTTTGTTAAAAGATATGTTTTTTAAATCTGATAATATTTGAATATCATTAACTAAATTTTCTGGTAATCGTAAAGTTTTGCTTATGCCACTATGATTATGTGGTATTTTTAATTTTCGCAATATATGCCACTCTCCTTTTTTATATTTTACTATTATTATTTTATAATTAAAAACAAATTTATTATGCACCTAAAAATGCTTGCAAAAATAGTTGCAATAGTATATAATAAAAATGCAAAAATTTGTATAACTTAAGATAAATAGTAAATAATGTAAGAAGAAGGGAGTCAAAAGAAGAAATGAAAAAAGTTGCAAATTATAAAGCAAAAATTAATCAAAACAAAATTTTAAAAGGAAGCAGGGGTATTACATTAATTGCACTTGTAATCACAATTATCGTGTTATTGATACTAGCTGCAGTATCAATTGCAACATTAACAGGAGAAAATGGGATATTGACAAAGGCGCAAGATGCAAGTGAAAGGACAAGAGAAGCAACAGCAAGAGAACAAATAGAAGTAGAAGCTGTTGCAAGTTTTGATGG
>CANRFX010000095.1 GCA_947629995.1 uncultured Clostridia bacterium
ACATAATGTGTATTCGATAAGGAGTTTTTTAGAACTATTTTGTTTCTATTTTTCCATAATTTCCTCCACCGACCAGAGTGGATTTTCATATTTCCTTCTCTTGCATTTACAATATTTTGGGCTATCTTTTCACCTACTACTGCTTCAATATCATCTTTTGATAATTTATGTAAGATGTTCATTTCTGTATCAAAAGTATTTAATAATTTATCAATTGTTTTTCCACCCAAGCCTGGAATAAATCCAAGTGGTACTTGATAAATATATGGAGGTCTATTTTTTGGACTTTCTGTTTTTTCTTTGTCTTTTATTAATTCTATCCTATCAAAAACTCCAAAAGTTACATTTTTTCCACCACACATTGGGCAAGTTTCTACTGGTTCTTTTGTTTCAATTGATTTTTCACAGTCATCACAGTAAGTTCTATGATATTTACCAAGCTTTGGATCTAGTCCGTAATTTGCAACTATTTTTCTTCCATTTTCATTCTTTAATGCCATTACTACTTCTTTAAAAGATATGTCTTCTACTTGCATTTTATTATATTCTCTTGCGATTTTTGGTAAAGAATGTGCATCAGAATTTGTTACAAAAGTCTTACTTTCTAATTCTGAAATAGTATCTGCTAAAAATGTGTCTGAACTTAATCCTAATTCAATTGCAAATATTTTTTTATATTTTTCTTTAAAAATGCTTTCTAACCTATCTGTACAATTTCCGTAATAACTTTTATGAGGTGTAAATACATGTGCTGGTATTAAAATTCCATTATATTTTTCAACAATATCAATTAATTCATATCCTGATAAATCTGATCTTTGTGTACTTAATGTAATGTTTTTAATATGATTGCTCATTTCTTGTGAAAAACCTTTTATGTCTTTTAAATGTGGAAAAAAGCATATATTATGAGCACTTCCACACTTTCCATCTCTTCCTTTTTCTGAGGTTTCTACTTCACTTCCAAGTAATATACATACTTTATCTTTGTATATAATTCCGCCATCTTCTAACTCATAAGCATCCCCTGTTTGTAAGAATTTTTCAATATCTTCAATAACATAAGGGGATGCACAATCAATTATTCCTACTATTTGAATTCCTTTTTTTTCTTCACATTCTTTTGCAATATTTGCAAAATTAAGAGATTTTGCTGCTGTTATTTTAATTGGTTTTCCGATTTTCACTTCTTCCTATATGTACATGTAAATCTGCAAATACTTCATACATTTTCTTCTTCTCCTATATCTTTCATATGTGCCATAATTTTTTTTGTTGTTTCTGCACTAAATAAAGGTCTATTTACTTCTACTTTTTTTAGCATTTCTTCTGCCATTTCTTCTCCTTGCCTACGAATTGCTCTATCTACTTTTGGTTCATATTCATATACTACTTTTTGAATAAATTTTTTTAAGTCATCTGTTTCGTTATGTATTTTTACTAATTTTTTTAAAGCTGTCATATTAACTAAATCATTCATTTGAACTGTTTCTAAAAAATTAACAAATTCAATAAAAGTATTTAAATATCGATTATATTGATCTTTTAAGTTTCTATGCTCTAATAATACTAATGCTTCGTCTGGCTTAAAGCCTATTCTTTCTGGTCTATCTAAAAGCATTCCTCCGAATTGATCTACTAATTCTATGATGTCACTTTCTCTTTCCCTTGGATTGCTATTGCTATAGCGATTAACCTCTTCACAAACTTTACAAAATTTACTACCAAACCCTAATCCTCTTAAATATTCTGCTCCTTCTTTTGCATAAGAATGGATTTCTTCTATATCTTGAGTTTGATTTACTTTTTTACAATTGCATAATAAACAAGCAGTTAAAACAAAGTTTTTATCTACTTTAATTTTAGAATAATCTAAAAATAACCTTGCAATTTCGAATTTAAACACAACAGATTTGTCAAAAAATATTTTTGTTTTTTTTGACAAATAATATGTTATTTCCATTTTTGCTTCTAGTTCTTCTTCTTCTAATATATAGCTTGCAAAAGTATCCATCTACTTTCTCCTTTTTTGCTTGTTTTTAGTATTACATCTATTTTTATTATAATCTATTTTATAAAATATTTCAATATTTTTTCTTATTGTTACATAATTGTAATATATTATTTGATTGCATTCCTTGCAAGTTCATCACAGCGATTATTATACTCGTTGTCACTATGACCTTTTACTTTATTAAATTGAACTTTATGAACTTTTGTTAAGTTATATAATTCTTGCCATAATTCTTTATTTTTTACTGGATCTTTTCCTGATGTTTTCCAATTGTTTTTTATCCAATTATAAATCCAGCCTTGCTCAAAGCTATTTACCACATATGCGCTATCACTATACAATTCTACTTCACAAGGATATTTTAAAAGTTTTAAGCCTTCTATTACTGCTGTAAGTTCCATTACATTATTTGTTGTATTCTTACTTCCACCAGATATTTCTTTTTTATTTTCTTTGTATATTAAAATAGCTCCCCACCCTCCTGGACCTGGGTTTCCTGAACAAGCTCCATCTGTATAAATAATAACTTTTTCCATATACCTATCCTTTCTTGCTTTTTTTATCTTTTTATGGTATTATAACATAAATAAAAAAACTAAATCAAGAAGGAGTTTTTATGGGGAAAGTTTTAGGAATTGTTGCTGAATACAATCCATTTCATAATGGACATTTATATCATTTAGAACAATCAAAAAAAATAACTGGTTCTAACTACACAGTTGCCATCATTGGTGGAAACTTTACTCAACGTGGAAGCACTTCTTTTATAGATAAATGGTCAAAAGCAGATACTGCAATAAAATGTGGTGTTGATTTAGTTATTGAACTTCCTGTTCTATATTCTATTTCTAGTGCTGAAAATTTCGCAGAAGGTACTATAAAAATTCTTGATTCTTTAAAAGTAGTAGATTATATATCTTTTGGAACAGAAACTGAAGATCTTGAAATTTTAAGCAAATGTGCAGATGTATTATACCGTGAGCCACGAGAATATAAAAATTTATTATCACATGAATTAAAAAAAGGTATTTCTTTTCCAAAAGCAAGAGAAAATGCTTTGATGATGTATTTAAATGATATTAGAAAATATGCAAATGTGGTTTCTTCTCCTAATAATATCTTAGCAATTGAGTATTTAAAAGCATTAAAAAAATTCAAAAGCAAAATTCAACCTGTTAATATATTACGATATGAAACTCCTCATATTACAAGTAGTACAGCTATTAGAAATATAATTAAAAATAATGGATTTAAGGCATTACCAAATTTAATACCTGAACCTAGTTATACAAATTTAATAAAAAACTTAGAACTTGGTCATATTGTTCCAGATATTTCTGTATTTGAAAAAGAAATTATTTATATGTTAAGAAAAATGACTCTTCAAGAAATTTCCGAATTACCAGATGTTACAGAAGGCTTAGAATCTAGCATAAAAAACGCTGCAAATTCTTGTAATACTATAGTTGAATTTTTAGATATTTTAAAATCCAAAAGATATACTACAACTCGCTTGCAACGTATTATGCTTTATGCGTTACTTGGAATTACTAAAAAAGATATGGATTTATCACGAAAAGTTCAACCTTATGTTCGTGTTCTAGGATTAAATAACAGAGGTAAATTTCTTATTTCTGAAATTGCTAAAGCAAATCCTAAACTTGGAATTGTTACTTCTGTTAAAAAATTTATTGATGAAAATTCAAATCAAAAGAATTTGATGTCTATGCTTGATAAAGATATTTGGGCTACTAATGTTTATACTATAGGTTATCAAAATAATTCTTGTAATAATTTGGATTTTACAAAGAAAATTGTTACTATTTAGATTATGCAAGAAATCTAGCAGTTGTTGCTGACTGTGTTGGCGCGATACAGTGGGAGAAAAATAAATAAAATCCAATCATTGAATTATTTCAAGGGCTGGATTTTATTTTTATTTAAAATTTTTCTTGGTGGCTTCAAGTGGAATCGAACCACTGACACGAGGATTTTCAGTTTCTCAGTTTACTTGATATTTATAATTATATAATGTTAATTAAGATTACCTAAACTACTTATATTTCAAGTGGTTTGAGAGATAATTTATCAAAAATATTTAAAAATAAACAAGTATAAAAATGACACTTTTTATAGAAATTTTTTAGATATTTTT
>CANRFX010000096.1 GCA_947629995.1 uncultured Clostridia bacterium
TACTTGTGGTATACGTGAATCAACTTCTTTATTTTCAATTTTAGTAATGAATTTTCTTAATGCTAAATCAAATGGTTTAATTACTACTTTTTCGAAGTCATCATCATCTTCTTGTCCTGGTACGTATGGACCTGTCTCGTCATCTTTATATTCAGGTAATTTTTCATCTTTTGGAAGTTGTACATTGTTTTCTATAGAATCTCTATCTTTTATTGATTTTTTAGTATCATCTAAATATTTTGTAATATCAGCAATGTTAGTAATTGGTTCATCTTCTTTTGCCCCACTTGTTACTTTACACATAATTGGAACTTGTTTATAAGATAATGTATATCCGCTAGTTGTTTTTACTGCTTTATTTATTTTTTCATTTTCCAAATATTTTGTTGTTACTGTTCTTCCATCGCTAGATACTGTCCATCCATATTGTTTATTGTAATCATTATCTAAGAATTGTAAATATGGTGGTAAGTGGTCTTTAATTTCTGCTGCATATCCGTCAATATCTCCTTCATTATATACTCTTAACATATAAACAACTATATCACCTTTGCTTACTGCTACTGGTGTTTTTGGATGATTATAAGTTGCTGTTGTTATAGTTTTTCCATCTGTATCTTTAGTATTTAATTTAGAGGTATCAACTTCTGGTGCTCTTTCATAAGAATTATCTGCATTTTTTAAGTATTCACTATCTTGAATTGTTTCATCATTGCTTACAGCAATAATAAATTTTCTTAAAGCTAAATCAAATGATTTTAATATTACATTATCATAGTCTTCATCATCTTCATATTTTTTCCATTCTTCTGGTTTAGAATCTCTATCTTCTACTGGTTCTCCTTCTGAATTAGCATCTTCTGTAATTTGTGCTTCGTTTCTAATTACTGTTCCAGATACATTTTCAGATACTACTTTGAATGCTACTTTTAATTCTTTGTAATGAAGATCTTTAAGTGTTTTATCTTTATTATCATTTCTTCCAAATGCTGTAATTAAATTGTCTGGATTATCTGATGATAAATAAGTTGAAGAAACTTTTATAATTTTTCCTCCTGGCTTGTCATATTCAAAAGATCCCCATAAATTATCTTGATTTAATTTAATTGCTGCTTTTTCTTCTGCTGTAAATGTTTCATCTGCTTCTAAAACTTCATCTTTTTCATCTGACCAAATAAATTCTAATCCTTCTGGTACATCTTCTGTTATTTTTGAAGCATATCCATCTATTGTTCCTTCGTTATAAATTCTAAATGTGTATGTTACAATATCTCCTTTTTTAACTGATACATAAGATTTATCTAAGTCATAATCTGCCGTTGTTATCATATTTCCATCGCTATCTAATGTATTTAATTTGCTTACATCTATGTCTTTAATTCTATTTGGAACTGTTTCTTCGTTTACTGCTGTTATTGATTTAATTAATTTTAAGTCAAATGATTCTGGTAATAATACTAATTTTTCAAAGTCATCATCATCTTGTTGCCCTTTATAATAGTAATTTTTGTCTGTTAAATCATTTTTATTTCCATTTCCTGTGTAGTCTGACATATTGTCTTTATTTATATCTTGGCCATTTTTTGCTTTTGGAGTTGTTGATGGTTCAGAGTCTATATCGTCTCCTTTTTTGCTTACAATGTCGTTTTCATCATATTCTTCTGAAATCCATGCAACATTTGTTAATATTTTTCTTGTTTTTGTGTCTGGTGTTGCTGTTACTTTACACTTTATTTCAATTGTTTCACTATCTAACTCTCCACTGCCACTATATGCATCTAAATTATCGTTACTCTTTTTTGTAAATGTTATTTTATTTGTTGTTTTATTATATTCTGCTGTATAATCTCCTGATACTGAACTTTCTACGTATTCTAATCCTGTTGGTAATTGATCCACAATTTTTGTTGCACGCCCAGATTTCTTTCCTTCATTATAGATTGCAATTTCATATGTAACTATATCACCTGCTTTAATTGTTACTGGGTCTTTTTTGTGGTTATATTTTGCTGTATTATAAGTATTTATTGCACTTTCATCAATATCAGGAACTCTTGAAGTTTGTCCTAATGTTGTTAATTCTCTATCATTTATTTTTGTAATGTATTTTCTTAATGCTAAATCAAATACTTCTTCAGCTGGTTGTTGGTGGAATTCTAATGTTTTTTCTATTGATTTATCTTTTTCATCTAATTCTACTAATGGTTGTGCATTTGTATTGCTACTAGATGCCCATAATTTCATTGATTTTTCAGTATAATTTGCACTTATTTTAATTTTTAAATTTTCAGTCTCATTTGTTTTTACTTTAATATAGAAATCTCCTTGCCCTACTAAGTTCTTTAATGATTCTTCTGTTGTTTTTTTATCGCTTTTTATTAGGGTATATCCTATATCACTCTCATTATTTTTTACTTCTATGTTTATTGTATAGTCTCTAGAATTTAATTTTTCTATACTAATTGGACCTATAATACAATATTCCCCATCTACATCTGCTTCTTGATTTTTTAATACTTTGTCATCTATTTTAATAGGAGCTCCTAAGTCTAAACTTGATTTTTCTGTATATTCGCTAGCATGTGCTTTTGCTTCTTTTATTAAATAGTTATATAATATTTCTGCTTGATAAGTTCTTATTTGACCAACACCTTCTTGTTTTACTTCACCATTAGTACTATAATTTGATAATGCATCATATGACTCATTTGTACCTGTAAGGCTATAATAAAGCCAAGATGTTTTTCCAGTTTCATCATACTTTTGTTTTTCATCATAATTTGTAAAATACCAAATTGCAGCTTGTTGTACAGCAATTATATCATCTTTTGTTAAAGCATATTCTGTTAAATTATATTCTGCTGCTGAATCTTTTGTTAGTAACTCCTCTGCTGTTAAATCCCCTGTTTCATCTTCTTCCAACTTAAATGCTTTTGCTATATTCTCAACTTGAGTATTATAGTTCTCTTGATAATCTTTATCTGTTGCTGCTAATTTCAAAATTTTTAATATTAATTCTTTTCTTTTTGTATCATCTGTATCTTTTTCTGGTAAGTACAATCTATCTAAAAGTGCTAAAAGGGCATTATATGTACTATTTCCATTTGCATCTGAAAGTACTTGTCCTGTTACTAATTTTTTTAATACATCATTTTTCTTACTTATATTATCTTTTTCAGTTAACATATCATAATAACAATCATAATTTTCTTTTTGATTTCCTTGATCACTAACATTGCTAAATCCCTGTCCTGCTCTTATACAATAGATATCTGCCTCTGTAAAACTATCTGTATTTGCTGAATTATATTTTACAATATTCCAAATTTTTGATGCTCCTTCAGTTCCTGGTTTTTTAATAGAATAACCCATCTTTGGTGTACATTCTGTCATTAATGCAGTAATTCCCATACATACTGCTGGATTTTGAGTTTGTGCATATACTCCTTTCGTTTGAACTATTGCAAAAATAGCAAATAACATAATTGCAAATATCTTTACTAGATTTTTTTTCAAGTTCATTTTTTCTTCTCCTTCCATGTTTTGCGATTAATTATACTTTTCTAATTTAATATTATAAAATTATTTTTATTTTGTAAATAGCTGTTTTTCTATGATTATTATTAGTATGTCAAATGCTTTTACGGAAATATCTTTTGTGTTTTTTTGCTTGCTAATATTAAATTTTTATTACATTTTTGTAATTTTAGTTTCTTTTTTAAATTTTTTACATAAAAAAACAGACGTATTGCTTACGTCCGTAACATTTATAATTAATTTTGAATTTGTAATTTATTAATAAAAGGGATAAGAAATTTTCTTAATCCCTTTTTCTATTATTATAATACGTATTTTTTAATTAAGACAATTCCTGCTGCTGTTGTAAGTAAAATTGTAAATCCTAGTGCGAAGTAAGTTTTTGCTTTACCTGTCTTGATTGATAGAATAACTGGTGCATCATCTATATCATCTTCTCCATCTTTCTTATTATCTGGAGTTGAATC
>CANRFX010000097.1 GCA_947629995.1 uncultured Clostridia bacterium
TCATAAGTTCCATTCTTAATTTCCATACAAACATCATATAATTCTGAAGATGCATATTTATTTGTATTGTTAAATACACTTGCACATGTATTATCTAAAGTTCTTTTTTCATTTTTATCTCCATTAATTATCATTTAATCTTTTATTTAATATTTCTATTTCTTTATCTATTTCGTTATTAATTTTTATTTCTTCCCCAAGTTGATAAGCTCGTTTTATTTTTCTTGCTAAATTTCTTGCTTCGTTAATTCCAAAATCTTGTTTTTTTATTGCATAATCTAATTCTCCCAATGCATTTACATATTCATCATAATCAAAACTTGTTAATAAAACTATAAATATATTATTATCTTGTTTTCTAATCTCTTTTAAAATTTCTAAGCCTGTGTATGTTACTTGTTTTTTTAATTCATTATCAATGATTACAAAATCTATTTCTTCTTTTAATATGTATTTATAGTAATCATCTATATTTTTTGGAAGTGGTTGTATAGTACATATTTCAAAGTCATTATTTCTAAAATAATCTCCATATATTTCAATATTATCAAGTTGGTCTTCTATATATAATGCCTTAAGTTTTTTCATTCTAATCCTCCTTTTTTGGCAATTCAATTATAAATTCAGCTCCAATATTTGTCTTAGGTTTAGAAACTTGAATCTTCCCTTTATATTTTTCAACCATTGATTTAACTATACACATTCCTAAACCAATTCCATTTTCTTTTGTTGTTCTAAAAGGCATAAATATTTCCTCATTATTAATATTTTTTATTCCTTCACCAGTATCTGAGAATGTAATAGTTATATTATTATCATTATCTTCTACTTTTATTCTTATTATTCTATTTTCTACTTTTTTTAGTTGTTCAAAAGAATTAGTAAATAAATTTATAATTATAGATTCTAAATCCATAATATATATATCATAAAATGTGTCTTCGTCGCAATCTATTTTTATTTTTATTCCGTATTCTTCAATTAATGGTTTATATAAATTACATATTTCTTCTATTTCTTTCATTATATTTGTGTCTTTTGATAAATTTCTTTTTCTATTTGAAATAAAATTATTATTTATATCAATATAAGCCATTATTCTATTCAAGTCTTTATTAAGTATTTTAATATATTTAATTGCTTTTTCATCTAATGGTAATTTTTTTATTTCTTCATTTAATAATTGTAATGTATTTTTCGTTCTACTGGATATATCTTTTGTTTCATGACCAAATTCTGCTGATAATATTCCCAACGATGCCAAGTTTTTATATAAATTAGCCTCTGCTAATGTATCTTGCATCTTTATCTCATATATATCTTCTATTTTCTTTGAATTTTGCTGTGATTTTATAATATTTTTTTCTGCTGTTTCAAGTGATCTTTTTGTACTTTCTATTTGTTGTACATATTTTTTATTATCTGCATCATTTGAAATTTTATCAATTTTTTTATTTTCTTGACTTATTATATTTATGGTCTCTTTGTTTAATTCCTCTTGTTCTTCCCTTGCTTTATCTAATATTTTATCGTTTTCTTCTTTTTGTTGTTCATATCTGGCATACCTTACTTCACTTATTATTCCTATACATTGTTGAACAAATTCTTTTAAATCTTCATATGCTTCATTTTCTATAATTCCTTCTCTATTAGTAGCATCTACTAGCATTCCATTTTTTTCTTCTGTTATTTTTACTATTCCTATGGTTTGATTATTTCCAACTAAATATCCATGAGTATCTTTTACTTTATTTTGATCTAATAATAACCAATCATTTCCTATATCACCATATGGTTTTACTCTAAAATTATCTCTATATATTTTTATTCCATAATATATATCTAATAAGTTTCTTATTTCAGTAAATTTCATTGTATCTGTTATTAAATATCTAGAATCTCTTATAAAATAATATATTTCAACTTCAGCATCTCCGCAAAGTTTTGTCTTTTTTAATATTTCATCAATATGTTTTTTCTCTCCGTCCTTGTCTTCATAATTGATTACTATTCTTTTCCCATTTTCTGTTATTTTTGCTTTAATATGTGCAAAACTAGCATCTAAAACATCATTAATCATTGTTGTTTGTTCAATGTTAAACTCTGGCGCCATTAAATTTATCTTAAATGGTTTTTTCTCTATAAATTCTGGTGCTACTAATTGTCTTAATTCTTTTTGAAGTCTATTTAAATGTTTATCTTTCCATTCATCTCTAAGGTTCTCTAAAACAATAATTGTTCCTGTTGTTATTTTTCTATTTATCTTTAATTCTCTATAATAGTCTATCAATATGTTTTCTTTTTCTGCTTGTTCTTTTTTATTAAGTAATTCTATATTGTTTTCTATATCTTCTACTTTTTCTTCTATATTTTCATATTTTTCTAAAATTGGTATAGCACTTTCTTCTAAAATCTTTAGCATTTCTTTATTATAAAAATTTTTATAATTATTATCTTCTATTTTTAATATTTTACCAATTTTCTTTTTGTCTTCTTCTAATACCTTTAGGCTAAGCATAAAATATTCTATTTGGTTTTTAATATATTTAGCACTTTCTTCATCCTCTGTGTTTTTCAATATATTAATTTTTTGTCTTAAATTGTTTATATTTATTTCTTCATATTTATTCCAATTAACAGAAAATTTAAATGGCTTTTCGTATTCAGTAAATGAATATATTGTCACTTTTTCTGCTAACCTTTCTACTGAGAAGCGGCCAATACCTTTTTTTCCAACTCTTTTTCTTCCTAGTTCCGAATAATTATCTCTGATTTTATTATTTGTACCTATTACCATCCATTTATTTTCAACATCATCTTGTGTCATTCCGGTACCCGTATCAATTATTATTATTTTGCCTTCTTCTTCCTTTACGTGATCAAATATAATTTTTACTCCCTCTGCATCTGCGTCATAAGAATTTTTTATTAGTTCTGTCAAAGCAGTTACAAAATCGGTTACTAATTCTCTTCCAAGTTGACCTATATGTCTAGAATTTGTTCTAAATCTCACTTTTTTTACTATCATATTTTCTCCTCTTTATAATATTTATTTCTTCTTTATTTAATCCATAACTCATATAAATTTGCTTTTGCAATTTTTCTCTTGATTTATTGTCCTTATTGTCACTATATATCTTTGCCAGTTCATATATTCTTTCTTTATAAGAACATATTGGTAATAAGTTTAATTCTGTAGCTGATATTTGTGTATTTCCACTCTTTATTTTAAATATCCAATTTATCAAATCAGAATTTATAATTGCCCAGAAAAAATATAATGTCTTTTTATCAATTACTTTTTTCTTATTGTCATTAAATATTAAACAATTTACGTGATTTTCCAATAGATAATATTTATATTTTTTTAAAAAATCTTTTTCTATTATTGCTGCATTTAACCTATTCTTTTGAATAAATGTAGAAGTTCTTTGTATTATTAGTCTTTCCCCTGAAAGCTTAAGTTTATTAGATTTTTCTGTTTCTTTACAAAAAAGCTTTTTTTCTCCATTTCTTATAAATATATTGAAATTAAACTTTTCTTTTTGTATATAATCACTATATATTATAGGAATATTATTTCTTTCATTATTAATTATATTTTTGTTTTGATTCCATACAAATAGTCCGTTTGCAAATTTATATCCTAATTCATTTAGTGTTTTTATATTTTTATTTTTTCTTATTTTTTCAATAATTTCATATTCTCTTTCATTATTCGCAATATTGATTTCATAACTATCATTTTCTTTATTAAAAAGTTTTTCATTAGCTATTAAATATTTATTTGTAAAATTATTTTTTATAGCATCGAATGTCTTTATTTCTGTTTTCTTTCCTATCGGTTGAATATTTTTTATATTAATTATTAAAACAGCCTGTTCAACATCACAAAATATCTTTTTCGTGTTATTTATATTTATTATTGATGTAATACAATATTTGCTCATTTCTTTTCTTAAATTTTTAAAATATAAAC
>CANRFX010000098.1 GCA_947629995.1 uncultured Clostridia bacterium
CTACTTCAAAGCCTCTTAATTTTTCCATTTTTATTCCTCCTTTTTTTCTTATTTTTTCATAAAACAATTTGATTGTCAATATGTAACAATTATTTTTCGACAAAATATAATATATTAACTACTATTGTGGGAGGCATAAATTTTTATGATAAAATTATACAATACTTTAAATGAAATATCTTTGAACCAAAAGGTTTATATAAAAGAATTAAATTGTAAAGGAAATATCAGAAGAAGATTATTAGATTTAGGGCTTGTAAAAGGCGCTTCAATTACTCCTGTTTTAGACAGCCCTACCCATAATCCACGTGCTTTTTTTGTACGTGGTACCTTAATTGCAATTAGAAATGAAGATGCAAATTTGATAACAGTTACTTTTTAAAAGGTGTAACTTTTAAATTTTGATTTCATAATATGTAATATTAAAATATAAATTTCGGAGGTTATTATGGGTCTTACAAAATCCTCTACTGGAAGTTCTTTATTAGCAAGTGATTTTGAACTTTTAAAAACGAATTCTGATTACGTAGTTGCTCTTTCTCGGAAATCCAAATGTAGGAAAATCAACTATTTTTAATAATTTGACTGGTATGCATCAACATACTGGTAATTGGCCTGGAAAGACAGTTGAAAATAGTGCAGGCAATTATAATTATCAAAATAAAAATTTCCTTTTTGTTGATATTCCTGGAACATATTCTATTATGTCTAATTCGGAAGAAGAAGAAATAGCAAGGGATTACATTTGTTTTGGCAATCCTAATTGCACTGTTGTAGTTGTTGATGCTACTTGTTTAGAAAGAAATTTAAATCTTGTGTTTCAAATAATGGAAATTACAAATAATGTAGTTCTTTGTGTAAATTTACTAGATGAAGCTAAAAAGAAAAAAATACATATTGATTTAGATGTCTTATCTAATGAGCTTGGAATTCCAGTTGTAGGCGTAATTGCAAGAAAAAAGAAAACTTTATTTAAATTGATGGATACAATTAAAAAAGTTTGTTCTTGTAAAAGCACTATTAATCCTAAAAGAATTTCTTATCCTTCTGTTATTGAAGATTGCATATTAGAATACCAAAATATTTTAGAAAATGAATTTGAACTTTCATCTTATTTATCACGTTGGATTGCTTTAAAATTAATAGATGGAGATAGCAAAATTTTGGATTCAATTGAAAAAAATCTTTCTATTAATTTATTAAAAAATGAATCTATAAAAAATGCACAAATTACTATTAAAAATAAATTGGAAGAAGAAAAACTAAGTCAAGATTCTTTTAGAGATTTAATTGTATCTAATATTATGCATAAATCAGAGGAAATTTGTAAAAAAGTTTGTACTTTTGAAGATGAAAACTACTCTAAACGAGATAGAAAAATAGATCAAATTCTAACTTCTAAAAAGTTTGGAATTCCTATTATGATTTTGTTTTTAGGAATAATTTTTTGGATTACTATTATTGGTGCAAATTATCCTTCTGAAGCTCTATTTTCTATGTTTGCATGGATACAAGATAAATTAGTATTTTTAACAAAATTTTTACATTTTCCAGAGTGGCTATCTTCTATGCTTATTTCAGGTGTATACCAAACTTTAACATGGATTATTTCTGTTATGCTTCCTCCTATGGCTATTTTTTTCCCACTTTTTACTATTTTAGAGGATTTGGGATATTTACCTAGAATTGCTTTTAATATGGATGGAATTTTTAAAAAATGTTGTTGTACTCGGAAAACAGATGATTACCATGTGCATGGGAGTGACAATATTGTACTTTTTTAATTTGAGTACCACATTTGTCACTCAAATTCTGAAGTTGCCTGAGTTTATCAGACATATTTATATTAATTAATTCTTTTGTATTTAAAATAATTTGTAATTCTGATTTATCTTCATTGTCTTTGACAATTATTTTATCTAAAAACTTTTCAATATAATTTTCTAAATTGCTTTCGTCTACGTCAAGATGTTTTAAAATATTTTCTTTTAAAACATTTATATATTGTTTTTGATTTTTTTGTTTTGTAAATTGTCTTTTTATTTCTTCTAATTTTGCTTTTAAATAGTCTAATTGACTTTCAATGATTACATTCTTTGCTTTTAAATCATCTTTGCTTAAAATTTCATCTAAGGCTAAATCAAGTAACTTTTCCTTTTTGATTAAAAGATTATTAATTTTATTTTGTAATTCAATTTTTTTAGAATCGTTTTCTTGTTTATATAAGATATCATCGTAAAATGAAAGCAATTCTTGTGTAATTTCGTTTTTATACTTTTCATAAGACTTAAAAACATTTAATAAAATATTATAAATATCTTGTTCTAACACAAATGGTGTAGGACAGTTTTTCCTACCAGTATTATTATAATCTTAGCATATCTAACGTATAATATCTCCTTTTGTTTTATAATGCTTAACTTTTCTAACGAAACCACATTTATGCTTTTCACAATATATTTTTCCGGATAAGACATATTTTGTTTGATGTTTTTGATACAAGCTAGCTGATTTACTTCTACTTAATAATTTTTGATTTGCTTTTTCCCATAATTCCTTGCTAACAATAGGTGGAACTGCTTGATTATCTTCATATATTGTCCACTCAGATGGATTATTAAAATTTCTTTTCTTACTTCTATAATCTACAACTGTAGATAATCCTCCTGTATAAAATCCCTTATATTTAGGATTTTGTATAATCTTTTTCAAAGTATTTTGATGAATAGGTTTTTCATTTCTATTTAGTATTCCTTTATTTTTTAAATATAAAGATAAGTTTTTTAACCCTATTTTCTCATCATTTGCATAAACTTCAAAAATCTCTTTTACAACTTTTGATTCTCCCTCATCAATTACTAACTTACCATCATCTTTTTTATATCCCCAAATATTATCTGTCCCGAGAACTTTACCTTTTTCAATAGACCTTTTAAACCCAAATTTGGTTCTTTCTGATAATTTTCTAACTTCATCTTGTGCCATACTAGACATTATAGTAAGTCTTAATTCTCCATCATTAGAAGCTGTTATAATATTATCTGAAGTAAAGTATACACAAACATCATATTCTAATAATTTTCTTGTATAAAGTAAACTATCAATCGTATCTCTTGAAAATCTTGAGACCTCTTTTGTTACAATTAAATCAAACTTTTTATTTTTTCCATCTTCAATCATCCTCATAAAGTTTTCTCTTTTTCTAGAACTTGTACCTGTGATTCCTTCATCAATATATCCATCTATATATTGCCAATTTTTATTTAATTTAATATATTCATTAAAGTATGTTACTTGATTGTCTAAAGAATGTAACTGTTCCTCTTTTTCTGTTGAAACTCTAGCATAATATGTCACTCTAAGTGGTAAATCAAAAATTGTTTTCCCGTTTACTAAATTCATTTTTCATTTCATATAAGGTCATTTAAAACTCCTTTCTTTTGAACCTTATACAATTAATACAAAACCAATATTATCGCACTTGCCTAAAGTTCTCAAGTATTTTTATCTAATTCATATAATAATCTTAATAATTTATCTTTAACAAATTTATATGTATTTTCATCAATTATATTTTCTTCATAGAGTTTTTGATTAATTATATCTTCAATGTTATATCTTATAAATTTATCTTTCATATTCCATATATATTAAAATTCAAAAAATGTTATTCATTATTTTTCCATTAGCTATTAGTATATAAAAAAAACAAGAGAAATTTAAAAATTAAATTTTCTCTTGTTCAAATATTTATTATTTTAGATAATACTATTATGTTTTTAGGAAATGCTGTACTTTCCTTATCCTGCCATTTGATATATAACCCCTAAAGTTATTTATAAATTATCTAAATATTTTTCTACTAATTCTATTAATTCTCTACATGTTTCTATTTGTAGGAAAGTAGTTTCAGAACTTGGTTCATATTTTTCATCATAATCACTATCTTCTCTCACTTTAGAAGCCATTATTATTT
>CANRFX010000099.1 GCA_947629995.1 uncultured Clostridia bacterium
AAATGTAAATTCATTAGAAAAACTAGAAGCACTTGAATTAAAGGGTGGAAATGAAGTATTAAAACTTTATGCAGATGCAATAAGAACAGTTATGAACAACTTAAAATCAAATGATAGTGGAAGAAAAACAACACTACCAGCATCTAAAGTTGAAGAAATGGAAAGAGTATTACAACAAAATGCATCAGCAGATACAGTAGAAGGAATAGTAAAAGCTAAGAAAGCAATTGAAGAAAAATATAATGAAATCGTAAAAGATTTTGTTGGAGACGAAACAATTGCTAAATTAGGAATAGAAGCAACAGAAGAGGGAAATATAACAGTAACAGTAAATGATGATGGAACATTACTTATAGAAGCTGAGAATGTACAAGTAAAAGAAAATTTGACTATAGAAGAAGGAATGAACGTAGAGATTACAGGAAGCTTGACAATAGAAGAAGGAAAGAAAATTGAAATAAACGAAAATTCTTCACTAACACTAGACAAGACAATTAATGCTTATGATATATTAAAAGATAAATCTAATGCAGTTATAGAAAACAATGGAAAATTAACTCTTTATGCTTGGGACAATAATGGAAATGGAGATGCGTTTAAGTGGGCATTAGAAAAAATGAATACTGTGATTAGCGGTGAAGGTGACGTTCAAATCTATCTTGGTAAAGGCAGTGACTAATACATTAATTTAGAATTAGATTTATAATAATATATAAAACTCAAAAAGCTTGTAAGACTTTTCTTACAAGCTTTTTTCAAAAATATTAAATTTTGTTGATTTATAAACCTTTTCCTACGGTAACTGTACAAGAAGAATCTGTTCCGTCATAATATTCTAAAGATTCAGTTTTATGAGTAATATTTATTGAGCTTAGTCCACCTTTATTAGATTTATCTTGGAAAACTTCAACTGCAGAAGCTTCTGTACTTTGAGCTTTGTGTATAAAAGTAACACCGCTATCAATTTCAACATTCATTGTTCCGCTCTCACTATAATTTTTACGAACAACAATTAGTAAAGCACTACCAGAAGCCTCTTCTCCTGGAGTTTTAGTTAGAGCAGTGTAAGTGTCCTTTGTTGCTTCTAATTTAGTTGTTCCTCTTAAATTTAATGTTGTTAATCCAAGAGCTTCTATAGCTGTACCACCTTTAATTTCACAATTCTCAAATGTTGCTTCTCCTTTTGCAGGTAAGAATACAGCTGGTTCATTTTTGTCTTTAGTTATTAATGAACCACCAGTTACTGTAATTTTACTATTTTGAGTATCTCTTGCATTTGTGCCAATACAAGGAGCATAATCACTAGTTATATTGCTATTAGTCATTTCTAAAGAACCATTAGAACCTTTAACGAATACACCATAAGTACGTTTTGTAGAAACATTAACGTTGTCTAATTTTAAGTTTCCTTCAGTTATAAATAAACAATTTTCTGGATCACCATCTGTACCTTTAGCAGTAGATTCTACGCTTATATTAGAAAGATTTAAAGTACAACCTTCTGAAATAACTATATTTTTATTTGCATTTTCTACATCTATTTCAGACTGAGATCCTTCAATTGCATAAGTTTGAGCAGACTGTCCTGTAATTGAAACTGCTCTATTAGAATCATCATTAACATTGTTTATGTTTAACTGTGTAGATAACTTAGTTTTACTATCAATTTGAATGTTATCAGCACCAGCATCAACAGCTTTTTCTAAGTTTTGACCATTTTGTGTAGTGTCACTATTTGCTAATTCAACTGTTCCTTCACCTTCAAATTTTAGATCTTTTCCTAATATACCTTTAACAAGCATAGTTCCGCCTTTATCAATTTCAACAGTTTTTCCAGATGTCAATTCAAAGTTACCTCCATCTGCAATTGTTAAAGTTGCTCCATCGTCTATAACCCAATCTATTTCCTTTTTGCTTAAAGCAGAAATAGTATCAGTGTCTAATGTTAACTCATTTTCGACTTCTACAACAGTTGAACTATTCATACTTTGTGCAAGTTTTTTTAGATTCTCTGCATTTTCAGCTTTAACAACTAAGCTTCCTGCAATAGTTTGTTTTCCATTTACAACTAATTTTGCGCCAGGAGTATTCTCGTCATCAACTGTTACCAAACTATTTAGATTTGTAACCTCTCCTTCAATTTTAAGTTCTGCGGCTGGAACAATTTCCAAAGTACCTTTAATAGTTAATGGTTTTTTTACTGTCATAGTATGACCATTAGCTATAAGAACGTGAACTCCAGCTGGAATTTCGTTTTGGCTATCACTATTCCAAGTGGTGCTTGTAAAATAGTTAACATATATATCTCTAGGTCCACCATTATATGCTAATTCGTTTTTAGGTTTATATACATCATATAAATCTTTTATTGTTGATTGAACTTTTACTTCTTTATTACAAATAGTGCAATGGCTATGAGCGTTTACACCATTTCTTTGCCAGTCTGTTATTAACCAATTTTTGCAATAATGATCAAAAGAGTTGTGGCAAATTACACAAGTATGTTTTTCTTTATCGTCGCTATTTTCATCCCAAACATGGTTTTCAAATAATAAGTAACCGCAATCTTTACACTCTTTAGCATGTTGCTCTGCATTAAAAGATTGACTATCTATTAATGAATGTGATTCACTTGATTCTAAACCACACCATTCACATTTTTTACTATGTGATTCTTCATTTGTTTGAGTATATTTATAATTGTGTGCTTCTATTATTTTTTCTTCAGTAAATGTAAAGTCAGTTCCGTTTATATCAAAATGTGCTGTTAAAGTATAAATATTTTTATCTTCATCTTTAACTTCAATATCAATTTTATTAGCTATTAGTGTTTTTTCTTTACTACATTTCTCGCATTTAACTTTTAAAGTAACATCGTAATTTGTAATTTTTCCATCTTCATCTTGTTTAACTTCTGTCCAAGTAGCTCCATTATCTACTGTAGACCAACTATGGTTTATTTTTTCTAATATTGCATTTGCATTTAATTCGTCGCTAGTTTTTTCTTGATATGTTCCATCTTCTGTTTTGTAGAAGTATTTTTTACACATAGAACATCTATACCATCCGTCTTTAATACCTGTTGCGCTACAAGTAGCTTCTCGAGCTAAAGATACGTAATCATGATCAACTTTATCTAAAAATTCTGTTTTTGTAAAAGTAGTTCCATCTTCAAATGTAACTGTATATGTTCTTGTTGCTCCTTTTTCACATGTTGGTCTATAAGGAATAACTTCTACAGGATATTCTTTAAGTTCTTCAGTTTCTTTACAACGATTACATACTCTAGTAACAGAAATTGTTCCTTTGTCTGCATCGTAAGATTTTAAATCTAATTCTGTTTCCCAGTCATGTCCTAAAGCAGGAATTTCTTCTCCTGTTAATAATTCACCACAAACAAAACATTTACTACTTCCTTCTTTAAAACCATTTTCTGTACATGTAGCTTCTTTTGCAGTAGCCTCTATAGATACATGGCTAAATACTTTGCTTTCTTTTCCGCATACTTTACATTTGAAAGCATGACCTTCTGCACCTTTAGAAACTACTAAGTCTGAATGATCTTGAATTTTAAAATCATAGTCATGTTCTGCTTCTTCACAAAAGTCACATTTTGTACAACAAAAATCGCATATTTTAAAACATGCGATTTTTCAAGATTTTTCGTTATTTTATTAAAAACGCAGCATATAGTGGAATAGATTTTATATTATTTGAAAAGCCAAAATTTTTAGTAGATAACCTAATTGCATATGGAGGATTATATCTTTTTATATAAACATTTAAGCTTTGACTTCCAACATTATCATTGGCTTTAACTTCAATAGGTATTATCCCATTATCATTATAAATTATAAAATCTATTTCAGCTTTATTTCCTGACTCCCAGTACATTAATGGAGTTTCGTTTGTAATTAATTGAGTTGCAACATAGTTTTCAGCAATAATACCTTT
>CANRFX010000100.1 GCA_947629995.1 uncultured Clostridia bacterium
CTACTTGTTGACCTTTCTTAAAGTATTTGCTACAAAATTCTCCTAGTTTGCTCCATGCAACTATATTAATAAAGTCTGCTTGTCTTTCTTCTCCTTGTCTTACAAATCTTCTATTTACTGCTAAACTAAAAGATGCAACTAATGTATTGTTTGTTTGTGTGTATCTTGTTTCGGGATCTCTTGTTAATCTTCCCATTAATATTACTTTGTTCATTTTTTATCACCTTTCTTTACTTTAAATAAAGGCCCCTTCTTTATTTTTTTTTTATTTTTTTACTACGATAAATTTTATTATATCGTCTGTGATTCTATAAACTCTTTCAAGTTCTTTGATAGAATCTGGTTTTGCTTCAAAGTTGAATAGTAGATATGTTCCTTCACTGAATTTTTTAATATCATATGCTAGTTTCTTTTTGCCCATGTTTTCTACTGATTCTACTTTTCCGTTTTCATTTATTAATCCTGTGAATTTTTCTTCTAAGGTTTTTAGCCCTTCATCTTCTATATTTGGATTAACAATGATTATACTTTCGTATTTGTTCATTATTTTCACCTCCCTGTGGATTTATAACCTACCTTTTTAAGTAGGTAGAGATTCAAAATTGCTTTTGAACATACGTATTTTACCATATTTTTTTTGTTTTTGCAAGTGCTATTGGATGTTATTTGCTAATTTTTCGATTTCTTCTTTTGATAGTCCTGTAATTTCTTCTATTTCTGTTATTTCCATTTTTCTTTGTAGCATATTTTTTGCAATTGAAATAATGCCTTCTAATTTTCCTTCTGATTTGCCTTTCAATCTTGCTTCTTTTTCGGCTTGATGTTTTACTTCAAAAAACAATTTTGTAACTGGACTCATACCATGTTCCTCCTTTCCGTATAATTTTTCTAACATTTCATCCATTTTTTCTTTTCCTACAATTGGTCCTATTATTTGATTAATTATTTCTACTAATATTTCTTTTTCTTCTTTTTCCTCTATTATTTCTATTATTTTATTAGTAATGTTTTCTATTTCTTTTGCTGTATTGCATTTTTCTATCATCATAATACTTGCAAATAAATTCTTTTTTTCTATCAATTCTTGAAAAGTATAATCTTGTATTGTTATTAAGTTATATTCTAAATCTAGTTTATATTTTTCATATTTTATTGATTTATATTGCATTTCTTTAAAATTTGTTTTTGCATTCCACTTTTGATGCCCTGTATAAATGACAATTGGTACTACAATTGGATAGATATTATTTTCTTTTAAATAAGTTTTTTGTAAAATTACTTCTCTTCTCATTATTTCGCCTATATATTCCCATACTCTATATGCCATATCTTTTCTGACTCTGCTTTGGTGTTCAACTAAAAAATATATTGGTCTTTTTTTTAATTTGTATATAATATCTGATTTTCTATCTTTATATTGTTTTGTTATAAAATCTGTTTTACATTCTATAATATCATCCTCATTTAATTTTTCTTCCAATTTCATATATTCGTTTAAAAAGCTTGCCATTTCTTTTTTTATGCTTAATATGGTTTTAAACATTTTATCATGTCTTTTGTCTACTTCTTTTAATAGTTTTTCATCATATGCACTAAAATTATATGTTTCTTTATCTTCTTTTACTTGAAGTTTATCATTAGTTCTTAAATATTCTACATATTGTTTATATGTAATGAATTTCATGTCTCGCCTTCTTTCTTAATTATAATGTAATTTGATTTAATTGTCAATGTTTATTTTAGAGTAAATATAAAAATATTTTTTTCTCTTTTATCACCTTCTTTTTTTATTTTTCTTTTTTTTTTTGGATTTTTTAAGAATTAAAATAATTTTTTGGAAATGTCAATACTGGTTGTGATATTTTTGATTACTTAAAACATTAAATAAAATAAGGAATTTCTTCAAAAGTATATTCAATAACTTTACTTTGAAAAAATTCCATTTACACCCAGTAAACTTATACACCAGCCAGAACCACACGGAACGATCTGTAGTCATTCGCATCACCATTCCAAGTGTCTGAACTAAATACGCCCGCATGAGCATCTCTATGTGAACTCAGCCCGCGCGCTAAGAATGGATAACCAAATTTCACCGATAATTCTAATGCGTCAGAAAACCAACCTCTGGATTCAATTCCTGTATAGACTTCGTATGTTGCATCTCCTGGATAATAACTTTCGTAACTTGGTGTATCGCTTAATAAATTATACTTTGTTACATACTGTTGTTCAGTCTCTTCTGTTAATGACTTTCCAGCACTTAATGTTGTCCCTTCATTATATACTGCTACTAGTTCAGATCGTCCTCCACTTAAGTCGTATACTCCGTATTGATTTCCTGTTGAACTTGCAAGTTTTCCTTTTTTTCCGTTATACATTTGTTCTGTTAATTCTTCACTATATGCATATTCTGTTGTATTTTCTCCACTTCCCATCCCCGTTACATCTATTTATATCTACTTCATTTCCATTTCTTCCATATTGACTATGGGTTAAATATGCTACTGCTCCCCATTCGCTATTTTTCATTAGGTGGCTTTTTTTGCCTTCATCATAACTTTTAGATTTATCATAAAATGTTGAAATTTTCTCTTTTCTCCAACTTGTTACATTTGGTACTATCTTTATATTTTTTCCATCTCCACCATAATTTGATGAGTTCTCAGCTGTTGCTGTGTTTTTTGCTGATTCATACTTTCCTACCCAAATTCCTTGTAAATCTTCGTTCCATCCACCAATGTCTGTATTAGTTTCAAATGCTGGATGTACTATATATTCATATCCATTATATGAAACTGTCTCTATTCCGTCTTTTGGTACTTCTTCATCATTTACTAGTTTCCCTTTAATATCAATTATTCCTCTTCCATCACAATATCCTGCTACTTTCCCATCTGTTGTTAAATATGTGATTTTATATGCATATCTTGGTATCCATACAAAATATCCTTCATTTTCATTTACCGTGTTTATTGCATTTGCCCAATGACTGTTTTTACTATCTGTGTTATTGTCTCCTGCTACATAATCATACCATTTGCTTTCTTCAAATCCGTCTTCTCCTTCTTTTTTCTCTGTTCTATCATCTTCCCAATATACTTTTTTCATTGGATTTTCTCCATTTAACACTGGTGCTAATGGCTCATCTATTTTTTCATTTTCTGTATTTACCCATATTACATCTATTTTTCCATATTCTTTTGTAAATGCTACTTCTATTTTATCTACAGTTACAGTTGTTTGTCCCGTCCTTTGGCTTCCATCTGTTGTTGCTTTTACTTCTACTTTATATGTTCCATTTGAGTCTACTTCTACTGTTCCACCTTTTCCATTTACTGTTCCTTTATACGTTTTTCCTGTATCTAAATTTGTTACTGTTACACTATCTACTGTATCTACGTCATTTGTTACTTCTATTTCTATTGTTACTTTATCTTCTACTACTTCTCCCTGCGTTGCTTCTACTACTAATGTTACTCCTTTTCCGAAGCTTTTTATTTTTCCTGTTTTTGCATCTATTACTGCTTCATATCCATCAAGTTCTACTTTTATTTCATTTCCATCATCTGATAATACTTTTCCTCCTATATCCTGTATCCTTTTTTTTAAAATTTCTTTATTAAATTTTCCGTTACTGTCAAATGACCCCATTGCTTCTACTTCTATTTGTTCTCTCGCTGCTGATTCTTTTGTTCTTTCACTTGCCTCCTGTGCCTTTGTTAATATTCCATTTTCTCCTGTTAATGTTGCTATTGATACTGCTGCTAATATCAATAATACAATAATGTATAGGAAATTACTGATGTCTAGCCAGTAAAAAAGTTTCCTCTTTACCTCCATTTTTATTCTGGCTAGACA
>CANRFX010000101.1 GCA_947629995.1 uncultured Clostridia bacterium
TGTACACCTGCTGTTTCAGCAGTTCTTATAATAGATCCTAGATTATGTGGGTCTTCAATTTCATCTAAAATTAATACAAATGGTTCTTCGTTTTTATTTTTTGCTTCTTGCAAAATATCTTGTATTTCACAATATTCAAATGGTGGAACTTGTGCAATTACACCTTGATAGTTTTTGTTTTGAGCCATTTCATCCATTTTTCTTTTTTCTTTTTCTACTACCATTATTTTATTTTCTTTTGCTTTTGCAATAATTTTAAAAATAGAACCATGTCTTTCTCCTTTTGTAATAAAAATCTTATTTATATCTTTCCCGCTTTCTAGTAATTCTAAAACTGCATTTCTTCCTTCTACTTGATCATCATATTTTTTTTCTTTTTCCATTTTTTATCCTTTCTTTTAATCTATTAAATTTAATTTTATTTATTATTTTTCATTTATAGTTTTTATTTTATATATATGTCTATTTTGACTTTTCCTTGAAAAGATGCTATAATATAAGTAATTTTAATAAAAAGGAGGGTCATTTTATGACTGATGAGAGAATCAACAAGGCACTATTCTATGCGATGCGGATTGGTGCTAGCATCTTAGTACTTTGGCTGTACTACAAGTATGGCCGGACGAACAGCTGGATTTGTAACACTGTTTCAAGTATCTTCAAAGCCGGAGCAATTAAAACGGTTTTGGTTGTAATCGTAAGCAATGCATGCAGAATCTCGATACTGATTTTATATGCATTGATAGCAGATTACAGCCTTACACTGATTGAGAAAGCTGTTACTGTAGCAGATGAAATTGCTTTGGTAATAATCAATGCTATAATGATAGTAGTCCTGCTTATAGCAGGCTGGACACTCTTTGCGGTGGGGCATTTCGTTGTTCTTCTTTTCGAAATACATGTCTGTTTAGAAGACAAAGATGCCACCGAGAATTAACTATTGACCCGCGAAGCCGCCGATGCCGCCGATGCCGCCGACCGAGATAACTATTGACCCGAGAAACCATTTGAAGTTTAAGTGGTTTCTTCCACACCGGTTGCTTTTATAGCAACCGGTATTCCATTTTTTATAATTATTCATCATCTAATTTTAAAACAGATAAAAACGCTTCTTGCGGTATTTCTACATTTCCAATTTCACGCATTTTCTTTTTTCCTCTTTTTTGTTTTTCAAGTAACTTTTTCTTTCTAGTAATATCTCCTCCATAGCATTTTGCTAAGACATCTTTTCTCATAGCAGATATAGTTTCCCTTGCAATAATTTGTCCACCGTACAGCTGCTTGCAATGGTATTTTAAATAACTTTCTTGGGATAACTGTTTTTAATTTTTCTACCATTTTTTTGCCTCTATTATAAGCATTATCTTTATGAACAATAAAACTTAGAGCATCTACTAACTCTCCATTAATATAAATATCTAGCTTAACAAGATTTGCTTTTTTATATTCTTTAAATTCGTAATCAATTGATGCATATCCCTTTGTCCTAGATTTTAGATTATCAAAAAAGTCATAAATTATTTCATTTAATGGCATTTCATAAACAAGTGTTACTCTACTTTCGTCTAAGTATTTCATGTCTATATAAATGCCTCTTCTGTTCTGGCATAGTTCCATTATATTTCCTACATATTCTTTTGGTGTTAAAATATTTGCTGTAACAAAAGGTTCTTCCATATAAGATATCTCTTGAGAAGATGGCAATTCTTCTGGACTATATAGTTCTATTATCTCACCATTGGTTTTATGAACTTTATAAATAACAGATGGTGCTGTTGTGATTAATCCTAAATCAAATTCTCTATCTAATCTTTCTTCTATAATTTCTAAATGTAATAATCCTAAAAAACCACATCTAAATCCAGACCCTAATGCAGCTGAAGATTCTGGTTCATATTCTAGTGCTGCATCATTTAATTTTAGTTTTTCCAATGCTTCTTTTAAAGCTTCATATTGGCTACCATCAATTGGATATAGTCCACAATAAACCATTGGTGTAACTTCTTTATATCCTTTTAAAGGCTTGTCTGCTGGATTATTCTTTAAGGTAATAGTATCCCCAACATGAACATCTGATAAATTTTTAATACTTGCTGCAATATATCCGAACTTCTCCTGCTTCAATTTTTTCTGATGGCATATAAGAACCTGGCAAAAAATATCCTACTTCTGTTACTGTAAAAGATTTACCAGCCGCCATTAAATAAATTTCATCTCCGACTTTTATAGTTCCATCAACTACTCTTACATATGCAAGTGCCCCTTTATAATTATCATAATAAGAGTCAAATATTAAACATTTGGTTTTTTTATTTTTATCTCCTTTTGGTGCAGGTAGGTCTTTTATAATTCTTTCTAATACTTGGTCTACATTTAATCCAGATTTTGC
Organism: uncultured Clostridia bacterium; assembly: GCA_947629995.1. Taxonomy (GTDB): domain Bacteria; phylum Bacillota; class Clostridia; order TANB77; family CAG-508; genus CAG-269. Next base: position 2,390 of record CANRFX010000101.1, read on the forward strand.
TGAAATACATGGTGCATCATCTGCTGGCAATCCGAATAATATCTTCTATTTCTTTTTTTACTTCTTCTACTCTTGCATTTGGTAAATCTACTTTATTTAATACTGGTAAAATTTCTAAATTATTATCAATCGCTAAATAAACATTTGCAAGTGTTTGTGCTTCTACTCCTTGACTACTATCTACAACTAAAATAGCACCATCACATGCAGCTAAGCTTCTAGATACTTCATAATTAAAATCAACATGTCCAGGGGTATCTATTAAATTAAGAGTGTATTCTTGTCCATCTTTTGCTTTATATATCATCCTAACAGCTTGAGATTTAATAGTAATTCCTCTTTCTTTTTCGATTTCCATATTATCTAAAACTTGATTCTCCATTTCTCTTTTAGATAATACTCCTGTCATTTCAATTAATCTATCTGCTAGGGTTGATTTTCCGTGATCAATATGTGCTATAATACTAAAATTCCTTATTTTGTCTTGTTCCATAGTTCCTCCATATTATTTCTTATATTTGGTATTTTAACATATAAATAGAAAAATCTCAACATATTAAATATAGTTTTCTAAACCATTACATAAATTATACACTCTTTCATATCCTAACTTTTTTAATAATTTCTGTGCCCTTTCGCTTCTATGTCCAGTACTACAATAAACAATAATTTTTTGAGATTTATCTTTTAATATTTCATTATATTTTTTCTTAATATCATAAACTGGTAATGATATGGCATTATCCAAATGTCCTTCTTCAAATTCTTGAATACTTCTTACATCTAAAAGTATGCTTCCTTCTTGCACCATCTTTTCTAATTGTGTTTGATTAATTTCCTTTTCACAATAGCATCTATTTTTATTTAATATTTTCTTTAATTTATATAACATTTTTTTCACCTATTTTATTATATGCACTTTATTTTTATCTTTTGATACAACTTTGTTACAAAAATATTTCAAATGTGTTACAATTATGTCTTCTTCTACGTTTTATGTATCCTAATTTTATTATGATTTTTTAACTTTGTTTTCGATTTTATTATGTGGATACTGTGGATAACTTTGTGAATAACTTAAAATAGCCACTTTTAAATTTTAAGTTGTTCACATCTTATTTAGGTTACAATAATATTTTTGTTTTTATTTTATTTTTTACACCTTTTATGTGTACCTAATTTTTATATTTTTCAAAAAACAAAAAGCAGTTAAATCGCTTTATTTTCAAGCTTTTTAACTGTTTTAAGCAAATAAACTCATTTGATTACTTTGACTCATTCCTTTTAAACAATCAAATTTTTTTAGTAAATCTGTAACTGAATTTCCTACTTTAGAACGTATTTTTAAATCATCTATTGACATGAATTTTCCGATCTTGCCTTGCTTTTTCAATTC
>CANRFX010000102.1 GCA_947629995.1 uncultured Clostridia bacterium
TTTGCAATCAGGAAAATATGATCCAAATAAAACAGCAATTATTATGTCTCAAACAGGAGGAGGATGTCGTGCCACCAATTATATAGGATTCATTCGTAAAGCTTTAAAAGATGCTGGCTACCCACAAGTTCCTGTTATATCATTTAATATTGTAGGAATGGAAAAAAATCCTGGCTTTAAATTAACTTTACCAATGCTTGAAAGATTATTAAAAAGCGTAATATTAGGCGATTTACTTCAAAAAATGCTAACGAAAAACAGAGCATATGAAATCAATAAAGGTGAAACACAAAAATTATTTGATTTATGGATGGAAAAATGCAAAAAATTAGTAAAAAAATCTTCAAGTAGCGAATTTAAAAAAGCTATTTATAAAATCGTAGATGATTTCGAAAAAATAGAATTAGACACATCAATTAAAAAACCGAAAGTAGGTATTGTTGGAGAAGTATTAATTAAATATCATCCTTTTGGAAATAACTATGTAGCAGATATACTAGAAAAAGAAGGCGCTGAAGTTATTTTACCTGATTTTATGGGATTTATTAAATTTATGATGACTCATAAAGTAACTTTTAATAGCTTGCTTAAAGTTGATAAAACAAAATCAGATATTTCTAAAATGGCTATTAAAGTAATCGATATACTAGAAAAAGATGTAAAGATTGCTTTGTCTAAATCTAAAAAAGAATATTTGCCAGTTTGCGATATATGGCATTTAGAAAAACAAGTACAAGATGTTTTATCTATAGGAAATCAAACAGGAGAAGGATGGTTTTTAACAGCAGAAATGATAGAATATATAGAAAATGGTATTCCAAACATTATATGTGTACAACCTTTTGCCTGCTTACCAAATCACGTTGTTGGTAAAGGTGTTATTAAAACAATTAGAAAAAAATATCCTATTGCCAATATCTCCCCTGTTGATTATGATCCAGGAGCAAGTGAGTCAAATCAAACCAATAGAATTAAATTATTAATGACTGTTGCAAAAGATAATTTAAAATCAACAACAGAAAGTTTTATTAAGAAAAATAAAGAAAAAGAATTCGAAAAAATTAATTCATAATTATAATAAAAAAATTATTAATTTAATAAAATAAATTAATAATTTTTTTATTAGTTAATAATTTTAAAAATTAAAATAATATAAATTAATTTTTCTAATATTTAATTAATATTTTTAATAATAAATTATTTTTATTATATTTTATAATTAATAAAAAATTAATTATAAAATATAATTTTATTTTTACTAATTTTAAATTATTTATAAATAATTAATTATAAAATTTAAAATCTCTCTTCCATTTTTTACTATTTTTTATTTTTTAAATTAAACTTATCTTTTAAGTTTATGTTTACTTTTGTTTTATGTTTTATGTTTACTATACAATTTGCTTTTTCAATATAAGATCAAATCTCTTTAAAAAATTTTCTTTTTTGCTTGTTGTTTTTTGGCATTTTGCCACATATTTTTTCTTGGTTTTTCTCAATAGTAAAATTTTATGTTCAAAATTATAGATATGATTTCTTCTTTGTTTATTTTATCATTTCATACCAAAAGAAACCTAAAAAAGTTTTCCACATTTTATTTCAAAACATACGGTATAGCTTTCTTTGGGCTTTTAATTCTTCTTGTTTTTCACTTTAGAAACAGTTCAATAATGAAACTGTCCTTTTAATATATAAGACGCTCAGCATGAATTTAATTGCCAATTAATCAATTTTTCTTTCTGCAAGAAACGAAATTATTCTATATCTTTTATATTTTGAAAGGATTCGTAAAGTTTTAAGTATTCATTTTGATCTGTTTGATTTTAAGTTTAATAAAGTTTCATGTTCGAATTACATTGTCTCTTTTCCATATTTTTCGTTTTAATTCATTTACATTACTCCTTTTTATTTATCCACATTTATCTTTTCTCTTTTCATCATAAATGCTGTTATAATCGTCAAAAAGTTATCCACATTTTGAGTTATAATCTATGGAATTCAAGCTTTTAAGACATTTTTTATACTCCAGCCTAATATTTTATTTTGTACTACTTTTTTGTCAATTTTAGTATTATTCTTTTATTCATCTTCCCATCATTTTATTGGCTAAAAGTAAATTGCTTTGTTTTTCTTTTTATTTTTTTACCAAACTTTATCTTACTTTTTTAAAAATTTTTTACCGTTCTTTTCTTTCAAAACAATAAAAATTTCTTTCGTTTTAGTCTACATAATACGTATATTTTTGTTTTACTATACTTTTTTCATTTTTAAATATCAAGTTTCCAAAAAACAAAAATTTGTAATTTTTTTGTCTTAATTCGAATAAATTTATTTATTATTAATTCTATAAAATTTTTATTTTATTAATTTCTTATTATATTGTTTTATTTTATTATTTTTTATGGTATAATATAGACTGTGCTTTTTCAAAATTGCATATATTAAACTAGAAAGATGAGGATATTTATGAGAAATATAGATATAATAGCTGCTTGTTCAGATTTAGGCGTTCATATTAATGGTAGTAATTTAGGTCCAAAAATATTATTAAAAAATATAAATAATTATGATAATATTAAAAATATTAATTATGATACAAATTATAAAAAAGAATATCAAACTGAAAATAAAAAGAAAAATTTAGAACAAATAAATTTATTTAATGCAAAATTATATAAAGAAGTACAAAATACTATAGAAAATAATTCTTTTCCAATTACAATTGGTGGAGACCATAATATAGCAATTGCCTCTGCTTTAGCGTCTATTAGTAAAAATAATAATTTGGGTATTATATGGTTCGATGCACACGGAGACTACAATACATTTGAAACAACAACAACTGGAAATATTCACGGCTTACCTTTTGCAGCAATTACAAATTATGAAAAAAATCTATTAACTACATTTCATAATACTAATTTCTTTGCTCCCAAAAATGCGGTATTATTTGGAGCAAGAGATATCGATGAACCTTATGAAAAAAATAATTTATTAGATGCTGGTATTACAATTATTACTACAGAAGATGTAAAAAAATATGGTATAACAGAAATGGCAAAAAAAGCATTTGAAATTGCTTCTTCTGGAACAAATGGTATACATATTAGTTATGATTTAGATTGCATAAATCCTCAAATTGCTCCTGGAGTATCTGTTCCAGCTGTCGGTGGATTAAATTTAGAAGAAGCTTATGCATTTTTAAATGAGATTATAAAAAATAAAGAAATAATTAAATCTATAGATTTAGTTGAATTTAATCCATTATTAGATATTAATCATAAAACAGAAAAAATTGCTACTTATATTTTAAATGAATTAATTAATAAATTATAAATAATTTAATTAAATATATTTATTTATAAACTAAAATAATTTAAATTATTTTAATATTTAATTTTAATATTTATTTTTATCTTTTATAATTAATTTTTATTTAATACATAAGCCTTGAATTATTTAAAAAATTCAAGGCTTATAATTTTTTTATTTATTTTTATATTTATTTTAATTTTTAATTAATTATTTTTTTGCACATTCAACATCGGTTTTACAAGGTACATATTTTCCTTTTATATATTGAACAGTTTCATTTCCTTTTCCAGTAATTAAAATAACACTATTAGGTTTTGCTTCCAAAATTGCTTTTTTTATTGCTTGTTCTCTATCTACTATTATTTTATATTTTCCATTTTCTTTTTGAATATAAGTTGAAATTTCTTTACAAATTTCTTCTGGTTCCTCGTTTCTTGGATCTTCC
>CANRFX010000103.1 GCA_947629995.1 uncultured Clostridia bacterium
AAAAATGTGCTATACTTTTCTTGCTTTAATATAAAAGAAAGGAACCTAACAAAAATGGCAAAAGGAAAAACAGTTTTTGTATGTAATGAATGTGGATATGAATCTTCTAAATGGCTTGGTAAATGTCCTGCTTGTAACAGTTGGAATAGCTTTTTTGAACAAAAAATTATAGAAACCAAAAATAGCAGTTCAAAATCAAAAGACTTAAAAAGTAATGTGCCACAAAAACTAAATTCATATGAAGCAAAAGAAACAATTAGAGCATCTACAGGATTTAGCGAACTAGATAGAGTACTAGGTGGAGGATTAGTAAAAGGCTCCTTAATTTTATTGCGGTGGAGAACCTGGAATTGGAAAATCAACTTTAATTCTTCAAATTTGTGACAAAGTCAAAGGAGAAGGAAAAGTTTTATATGTTTCTGGAGAAGAATCTGCAGAACAAATTAAGATGAGGGCAGATAGACTAGGAATTAACAATGAAAATATCTTATTTTTAGGAGAAACAGATATTGACATTGTAAACCAAGCAATTTTAGACATAAATCCTAAACTAGTTATTATTGACTCTATTCAAACCATGTATTCAGAAGAATTATCAGCTGCTGCTCGGAAGTGTAAGTCAAGTAAGAGAAATAACATCTCAAGTAATGAGAGTTTGTAAATCAAGAGCAATTACAACAATAATAATTGGACATGTAACTAAAGAAGGAAATATTGCAGGGCCAAGAGTTTTAGAACACATGGTAGACACAGTACTATATATAGAAGGAGAAAGATACTTTTCTTATAGAATCATAAGAGGAGTAAAAAATAGATTTGGTTCTACAAATGAAATTGGAATGTTTGAAATGAGAGAAGAAGGAATGTGTGAAATTGAAAATCCCTCTGATATATTAATTTCAGAAAGAGAGGATAATCCATCACGGTTCTTGCATTGTATCTAGCATGGAAGGGACAAGATCTATCTTAGTTGAATTACAAGCCTTAACAACTCGGAACAATTTTTGGATACCCCAAAAGAACAGCAAATGGAATTGATTATAATCGTTTAGCAGTATTAATAGCAGTATTAGAAAAAAAAGTAGGTTTACAATTAGGTTCACAAGATGTTTATTTAAATGTAGCAGGAGGATTAAAAATTAATGAACCATCTATAGACTTAGGAATTGTTATGGCAACAGCATCTAGTTTTAAAAATAAACCAATACCAAAAGACATGGTAATTATTGGAGAAGTAGGCTTAACAGGAGAAGTTAGGAGAATTAATTTAATCGAAAAAAGACTAAAAGAAATAGAAAGATTAGGATTTAAAACCTGCATAATACCAGAAGGTAACAAAAAAGACTTGAAAAATAAGTATAAATTAGATATAATTGGTGTTAAGAATATAGGAGAAGCTATGAAAAAAATCCTTTAGTAAAAATAACATTAGGAAGGGAGGACAATTTTGAGGAAAGGGAAAGAAGACAATATCACAGAAATTTTAAAATTAATTGCTCCGGGAACTCCTATAAGAGAAGGACTAAAAAATATATTAAGAGCAAAAACAGGAGCATTATTATTTATAACAAATAATAATCAAATGATAAAAGAAGTAGTAGATGGTGGGTTTACCATTAATGAAGAATATTCATCTTCTAAATTATATGAACTAGCTAAAATGGACGGAGCAATAGTACTAAGTGGAGACTTAAAAAAAATTTTATATGCAAATGCACAATTAATTCCATCACGTGATATTACAACATTAGAAACACGGAACAAGGCATAGGACAGCAGAAAGAACAGCAAAACAAACTGGGGAGTTAGTTATAAGTATTTCGCAAAGAAGAGGCATTATTACAGTATTTAAAGGAGAAGACAGATATATTTTAGAAGACACAGATGTAGTGTTAAATAAAGCAAACCAAGCAATACAGACATTAGAAAGATATAAAAAAGTATTTGATAGCAAATTAAATATTTTAAATGAATACGAATTTAATGATATTGTAACATTAGATAATGTAATAACTGTAATCCAAAGAGCAGAAATGGTAATGAGAATTGTAGAAGAAATCGAAAGAGAAATATATGAACTAGGAGAAGATGGAAGATTAGTAAGTATGCAACTAGAAGAGTTAATTGGAGGCTTAGAAAAGGAAGAATTATTAATAATAAAAGATTACATGGTAGTAAATAATAGAAAAAAGCAAACTCCAGAAAAAATCTTAAATCAATTAGCAGATTTAAAATACGAAGAATTGTCAAATGAAAATATAATTGCAAAACTATTAGGCTATGAAAATTTTGATAATTATGATGAAGTAGGTGTTTATACTAAAGGATATCGTATATTAGATAAAATACCAAGAATGCCTGTTAGTATTGTAGAAAATCTAATTTCTTCTTTTAAATCTTTCCAACACATTTTAGCAGCAGATATAGAAAGTTTAGATGATGTAGAAGGAATTGGAGAAGTAAGAGCAAGATCAATTAAACAATCATTAAAAAGAATGCAAGATCAATTTGTATTCTAAAAATAAAAAAGAGAGGTAAGAAAAATATGAAAAATAAAAATATAATATGGATAATAGCATTAATTTTGGTAATAGTATTAATAGCCACTTTAGGTTATGGATATTATAAAAAAATAACAATGGAGGTAAAAAATCCAATTGCAACAATGGAAGTAGAAAATTTTGGAACAATTAAAATGGAATTATATCCAGAAATTGCTCCTCAAACAGTTGCGAATTTTGTTACACTTGCAAACAGAGGATTTTATGATGGACTAACTTTCCACAGAGTAGTAAAAGATTTTATGATTCAAGGTGGAGATAAAAATGGTGATGGTTCAGGTTCAGCAAGTATTAGTGATTTAAAAGATGATGGAGAAGATAAAGAATATACAATAAAAGGTGAATTTATTGCAAATGGTGTAAAAAACAATAAATTAAAATTTGATGAAGGTATAGTAGGGATGGCAAGAGGAGATTACACATCTTATTCTCCAAATTTAACAGAAGAATCATATAATTCTGGAAGTTCACAATTTTTCATTATGACAAAAGCAAATACTGCATTAGATGGATATTACACATCATTTGGTAAAGTAATTGAAGGATTAGATGTAGTACACAAAATCGAAGAAATAGAAGTTACAACAAAGTCTAGTGAAGATGGTAGCGAATCTACTGATTCAGAAGTAAGTACACCAGTAAATCCACCTAAAATTACATCAATAAAAGTAGATACTTTTGGAGTAGATTACGGAATACCAGAAACATTGGAACCATTTGATTATATGTCTTGGTTATATGCTCAATATGGACTAGATCCAAGTATGTTTGCACAATAAAAATTTTGCAAAAATAAAAAATAAAAGTAAATCTAAAAAAATAGTTGACAAATGGGGTAGAAATAGGTTAAAATATTATATGTGTTCATAATTGATGGAACACATACCATGGTGGATGTAGCGCAGTTGGTTAGAGCGCCAGTTTGTGGCACTGGAGGCCGTGGGTTCGAGTCCCATCTTCCACCCCATACTATTTATATATATAATTAATTTTACATTGGGCTGTAGCCAAGCGGTAAGGCACCAGACTTTGACTCTTTATCGTTTTAAAGTTATTCCAAAACCGCAAGGCT
>CANRFX010000104.1 GCA_947629995.1 uncultured Clostridia bacterium
TTGCTTCAGCTGCTACTTTTGCATCTGTTAAAGCTTGTTTTGTTTCGTCTGTTCCTGTGAAATTGCAATCTTTACAATTTTTTGTATATTCATTTTTTTCTTCGTCATAACCATATGTAAAGTCATGTTCTACTTCTTCACAAAAGTCACATTTTGTTCTATGTAAACTATTTTAATTCTGCGCTGTAGTACATTAATTCATACACTTTTCACATAAATCAACAAACAAATAGGGCATTGACATTTATACAATTATATATTAATATTATTAGCATGAAGAAGTATTGAAATAACACAAAAAATAATAAACACTATAAAATTAAGTTACGAGGTATAATAATATATGAGCACAAAAAATAAAGTAAAAATATTTAAAGCTATAATAGTAATAATTATTGTTGGAATAATAATAGGGGCAATTGCATACTTTTTTCCAGTTGTAAAAAATTTATCTTCATTAGAAGGACAAATAAAATTCAAACAGAAAGTTATGGATTCTGGTATAATCGGATTTTTAATGCTATTTGGCCTTCAAATTGCGCAAATATTTCTTTTTATAATACCTGGAGAACCTATAGAGATTTTAGCAGGTATGTGTTATGGAAGCATATGGGGGACAGTTTTTATAATTGTAAGTAGTTGTATAGTATCTTTAACAATATTTATTTTGGTTAGAAAATTTGGAAGGAAATTCGTTTATAGTTTTTCGGATAAGGATAAAATTCAAAAAATAGAAAATAGTAAATTATTTCAAAATCCTAAAAAAATAGAATGGATAATGTTTATACTATTTTTAATTCCTGGTACTCCAAAAGATTTGCTTGTCTATATAGCAGGGCTATTACCAATAAAACCAGTAAAATTTATATTGATTTCAACCTTTGCGAGGTTTCCGTCAGTAATTACATCCACTTTAGCGGGGGATAATATATTAAAACGGAGATTGGTTAACTGCTGTTTTATTATACACTGGAATTGTATTTTTAGTATTAATAATAGTGATTATTGTTAGTAAATTTGATAAAAGTAATACAACAAAAGAAATATTGAAAAGTATAAATAAATAATAAAAAAATGGAATTAAGAATTTTTAAGTTTTTTTAAGTACTTAAAAAATTTTAATTCCATTTTTATTTAACTTCTTAACAAATCAACCCAAGAATAAATAACTCTTTTTGACATAGTAAATAAATTTATTTTTTCTACATTGTTTTTAGCTATTATATTTACAGTAGACAAAGTTTTCCCATCCAATACAAAAGAAACTTCTCCTAATTTTTGACCAGCAGTTACTGGGGCAGAAATGGTGTCATCTAAAATTAAATTTTGTTCAATATTTTTATTATTTCCTTTTTTAACTAAAGTTCCTGCTGTTTCTGCTAAAATTGCATCAACAGTTGGAAGGACACCTTTATCTACATTAATTGTTTTTACAACATCATCTTTTTTGCCAAATTGTTCAAAAGAAAAATTGTTAAAGCCATAATCTAATAGTTTTTGTGCTTCGCTAAACCTAACTTTTGTAGAAGGTGCTTTCATAATAACTGCAATTAAAGATAAGTTATTTCTAGTGGCACTAGCAGATAAATTATATAAGGCAAGACCAGTAGAACCAGTTTTTAAGCCGGGTTGCACCTTTGTAGGTTCTAATTAATTTATTTGTGTTTGTAAGTTCTGATTTTCCATCACGCAAAGAATCCATCCAAATTGTAGTATAATCTGTAATTTTAGGATAAGTATTTAAAAGTTCTTTTGACATGATGCTAATATCATAACTAGAAGTAACATGACCGTCTTCATCTAATCCATGACAATTTTTAAATGTTGTGTCATTCATTCCAAGAGCTTTTGCTTTATCATTCATCATTTGGACAAAAGCTTCTTCTGAACCTGCAATGTATTCTGCCATTGCAACAACACAATCATTTGCAGAGGCAACACAAATTGCTTTTAACATTTCATCAACAGTTAATGTTTCTCTTGGATCCAGCCAAATTTGTGATCCACCCATAGAGGCAGCATTTTCGCTACAAGGTACTGAATCTGTTAAAGTTATTTTACCATCATTTAAAGCTTCTGTGATTAATAAAATGCTCATAACTTTAGTTACTGATGCAGGACGCAATTGTTCGTGACTATTTTTTTCGTATAAAATTTGCCCAGTTGATTGTTCAATTAAAATAGCAGATGGTGACTCTAAATTTAGTGTATCATTTGTATTTTCAGCAGAAGTTTCAGTTATCTTATCACTTGAATTAGACCATACATATGTAGTATCCTCACCAAAACATGGTAAGGAAAAAGAAAATATGATTATAAATACTAAGAAAAAAGAAATTGCTAATTTTAATCTTTGCATATAAATCCCTCCAGTAATATAATATATATGCAAAAAAAATTATTTAATACTCATTAAAGTAGCAGTTACTACATTTCCATCTGTTAAAGTTACTATTTTAATATCATTTCCAGAATTATTTCGAAATTTTAAATCATAGCTACCATAGGAAACGGCAGCATCTTTACCTCTTTCAATATAAGGAACATAGTTGCTATGTTCATGTCTTTCTGTAACAACTAAACTAGGAACTGCTAAAACAGCATTATATAATGTAGAGCTAATTTGACAATTACCGCCACCAAAACCTTTTTGTTTTTTTCCGTTTTGGTCTAAAATATCCGCTTCTAGATATCCTTTTTCTTTAGTAGAAGGGCCAAGTATTTCATAAAAAGAAAAAGTATTACCATTTTTTACTATAGTTCCATTTAATCTATTACAAGTAAGCTCAATATTATGTTGGCGAGATGGGTCAGAAGACATAATTTTTGTACTGAAAGTAGAAATTTGTTCTTCTATAGGCTCTTTCTTATTAGAAGAGTCAGAATTATTTTCATTTTCTTGAGTGTTATTTTCTGAAGTTGAAGTCCTGTTTGCTTGATAAGAATTTTCATTTTCAGAGTTACTAGAATTTCTATTATTAGAATAGATAAAAAATCCTATACCAATTGCAACTAAAACAACAATAAATGCTAAAATCCAAATTTTTTTATTCATATTTAATCACCTGAAAAATAGTATAACCAAACTGATCTCAAATTATTGACAAAATTGAAAAATAAAAGTATAATTAATATGTATATATTGAAAGGAAGAAATTATAATGTTAAAGAAAAATTGGAAAAAAATTGGAATGATAATTTTAATTTTTGCTTGTATTTTTAATATTATGAGTAAATTAATTAATAAATTATCCTTAAATAAAGAATTAATATATTCAGCAGAATATATGTATGAAGAAGAACAAAACGAAGAAAGCGAAGAAAATCAAAAATAATACTTGAAAAAATAAAAAAAATATGCTATGATAGAAAATAGTCAGTTATTTAAATACAAGAAAGAGGTGAACTTTTAACAATGAAAAAAGGAATACATCCAGAATACAACCAAACAACAATCACATGTGCATGTGGAAATATTTTAGAAGTTGGTTCAACAAAAAAAGATATAAAAGTAGATATATGCTCAAAATGTCATCCATACTGGACAGGTAATTTA
>CANRFX010000105.1 GCA_947629995.1 uncultured Clostridia bacterium
CTATATATATTCGATACAATTGTTTTTGGAGATGTAGCAAATATATATAGTGCTTTCTTAATACAAAATATGTTTCCTGTAACTGAACAATATGTAGAAAGCCAATATATAAAGAATAAAGTACCTATAAGATTATCAAATAAATTACAAACAGAAATTGTAGATAAGGCAACAAAAGTTTTAAATTTATATAATTATGGAATGAAAAATATTATTTTTCCTAATGTTGATAAAATATTAGAACAATTATTATAATTTTTTATATTATATAAGTTTATTTTAGTTAGAAATAATTTTATGAAATTCAAATTTGATAATGCTGGATAGAGGAGAAAATTATGATAAAATATAAATGGATTAGAGAAGATATAGAACAAAGTCTTAATATAAAACAAGTATATGGATAGGACCAATTAAACCAGATATAGATAATGGAAAAGTATATAAGAGATTTATGGTAAAGCAAGAAAATGTTAAAAAGTATTTAGATTATCAAGATATAGCTGGTAATGAAATGATTGATGATGCAATAAAAATTGGTAATCAAAAATATGATTTTAATTTTATTGATAAAGAATATTATATTTAATAAATTACAATTTATTTGAGTTAATATAAAATTAAAAAAAATTGTTAGAGTAGGAGAGAGGGGCTGTTTTTAAAAATAGATATCTTAAATTTTAAATAAAAATTAATAAAATTTCAAAATTAAGGTTTAATCTCCTATAAAAATATTTTTAAAAATTTTTTATAAAATAAAATTTTTAAAAATTTTAAAACCGAACATTTGTTGTAATTAAAATTTTTATAGATTTAAATGTAATTTTTTTAATATTTTATGAAATTTTAAAAATAAATTTCTATTTATATTATAAAATAATTTCATTTTATAAAGCTTCAAAATCAATTTTAAGACATTTTTATAATTTAAACAACAAAGTTATTCATTTAAATAATTTTACAATTAAAATTTAATTATATTATGAACTAATAATTTTTAATAAAAATGTTGATATTACTGGTGTTTATATAGTTTTATAAATAATTTTTAAAAATTGCCAAAAAAACGACGCGTCAGAATCGATTTTAAGGCATTTTTATAAAAAAGACATATAGTTTGTTGTTTAAATATATAGGTAGAATTAGCTGAAAGTGGCTAATAGCAAGAGATAGCAGTAATTTAATGATATTTGGTTTTATTCCTACTCCTATTTGCACAAAACTTTGGTTTTGCGCAATGTTATATATTCCTTTTTATACTACTTTTGATCTATCTTCCTATGCTCTCTCTTCTCTCTTTTTTTACTTCTCTAATAGCTTGACAATTAAGTAAGCTATGTAAAATCAATAAAAAGCCATGCTAAGAAAATTTTTAAGCATTGGCTTTTTATCTATTTAAATCTTTTTAAATAATTATCAATTTGATCAATAAATTCTTCATTATTTTTTGTTTGAGTCATATAACTAATAACTTGTTCTGTAACATCTGCAACAGGCATACTATTCATAGCTTTTCTCAAAGCAAAAACTGTATCCTTTTCCTTTGAGGTTAACAATAAATCCTCTCTCCTAGTTCCAGACTTATTAATATCAATTGCTGGAAAAATTCTTCGTTCTGATAATTTTCTATCCAAATGTACTTCCATATTGCCTGTTCCTTTAAATTCTTCGAAAATAACATCATCCATTCTACTTCCTGTTTCAATTAAAGCTGTTGCAAGTATAGTTAGACTTCCTCCATGTTCTATATTTCTAGCTGCGCCAAAGAATTTTTTTGGTTTATGTAATGCTGCTGGGTCTATACCTCCAGATAAAGTTCTTCCAGAAGAAGGAATTACAAGATTATAAGCTCTTGTAAGTCTTGTTATACTATCTAATAATATAATAACATCTCTTCCTTGTTCTACTAATCTTTTTGCACGTTCTAAAACCATTTCAGCAACTTTTACATGATGTTCTGGCAATTCATCAAAGGTAGAATGAATTACTTCTCCTTTTATAGAACGTTTCATATCTGTTACTTCTTCAGGTCTTTCATCAATTAACAATACAATTAACTCTACTTCAGGATTATTTTTTGTAATACTATTAGCTACTTTTTTTAGTAAAGTAGTTTTTCCAACTTTTGGTTGCGCTACAATCATTCCCCTCTGCCCTTTTCCTATTGGACACATTAAATCTATAATTCTAGTTGCATAATCATTTGCTACTGTTTCTAATTTCAATCTCTCATTTGGATAGATTGGTATTAATTCATCAAATCTTTTTCTTCTCATTGCTTTTTCTGGATGCTCACCATTTACTTCTCCAACAAATATTAAAGATGGGAATTTTTCACCTTCTCTAAATCTTGATATTCCTTTTATAATATCTCCTGTATCTAATTTAAATCTTCTTATTTGAACCATCGAAATATAAACATCTTTATCACTTGACAAAAAGTTTTCTCCTCTTAAAAATCCATATCCGTCTGGTAGTATATCTAATATTCCTTCTACAATTTCGTCACCTTCATTTGTCAATTTATAATCTACAATTGGTTCTCCATTTTCGTCATATTGACGTTCAATCAACTCTTTTTCTTCTACTGAATCTAAGTTTTCTTTTTTACTTGGCTCTATAATTTGTTTTAGTACAGTAATTAGTTCATCTTTTTTTAATTTAGATGTATTTTTTAAATTATATTCTTTTGCTAATTCTTTTAATTCAAGCAAAGACATTGATTCAATATCTGGCATATATTTTCCTCCTTATTAAATTATTATTTTTTACACTGGGAATTTTTAAAAGAAAAAAACTATTTATATAAAATGATAACACAATCATTATAACATAAATTTTAAAAAAAAGGAATAATTTTTCCAAAAAAAGGAATATAATTTTAAATTACATTCCTCTATCAATATAAACTCTTTCATTTGGATAATACATATCTAATTTTTCTCTTGCAGTTTTTTCAATAAAATCTAAAGATGTAATATCTTCTTTTTGTTTAGCTAATTCATCATTATTTTCTTTTTCTTCTTCTATTTGAGCTTTTAATTCATCAGTATTTTGACTATATTGATTTAAAGTTTTTTGTTGATCTATAAAAGTAAAGCTAAAAAAAATAGCAATTACTAATACAAATAACATTTTTAATGTTTTACGCTTTTTCATCCGTATCTCTCCATTTTATATATAATTTACCACTATAAGCATTTACTCATAATTATATATTCTACTTTTTTTTCTAAAATCCTTCTTTTTTCTTGACTTTTTTGTAAGTTCAATACCTTTTTTAGATTTTTTTATCATATTATTTGTTTTTTGTTTAAAATTTGTAAAAATTTTTCTTGTATTTATAAAAAGAAAAGTTATTGGTTTTTTAAATGTGTGACGTAATAAATTTATAATAAAATTGATTGGAGTAAGTAAAATTTTCAATATTTTTTTCAATATATTTATAATTTTTATATTTATCTTTATAATATATGAACTTATAAATAGCATATAAATAATCGTACCTAATATAATTCCTA
>CANRFX010000106.1 GCA_947629995.1 uncultured Clostridia bacterium
TTTTGTTTGTGAGATAAGCATTAATCCGGAGTTTTGCAATTACTCTATTTTCATCAATTAATGGTACAATATCTGATATAGTTCCTACACATACAATATCTAAATATTTTAAGTATTCTTCTTCTTTTATTCCTAATTTAATTCCAATTGCTTGAATTAATTTGAATACTACTCCTACTCCAGCTAATTCTCTAAATGGATATGTACTGTCTTTTCTTTTATTATCAATTACGGCTATTGCGTTTGGTAATTTGTTTCCTGGCTCATGATGGTCTGTTATAATTGTTTCTAAATTTAATGAATTTGCATATTCAATTTCTTCTATTGCTGATATTCCACAATCTACTGTTACCATTAATTTGGTGCCATTATCTGTTATTTTTTTTATGGCTTCTTTATTTAATCCATAACCTTCGTCTAGTCTGTTTGGAATATAAAAATCTACTTCTAGTCCTCTGTCTTTTAAAAAGCTTTTTAGTACCGTTATACTTGTTATTCCGTCTACGTCATAGTCTCCATAGATTGTTACTTTTTCTTGTGTATTAATTGCTTTTATTATTTTTTCTACTGCTTTTTCCATGTCTGTGATTAAAAATGGATTGTAAAAGTCATTTCTTGTTGGCTCTAAAAATAGTCTTATTTCTTCTTTTGTTGTAATGTTTCTGTTTACTAAGATGGTTGCTAATAATTTGTTTAATCCATATTTTTCTTGTATTTTTTTTACTTCTATTTCATCTGTTTCGTATATTTGCCATTTTTTGCTCATTTTCCTCTCCTATTTTATTAATTTTTTTCTATTTTATACTATTTTGTTGTTTTTTTAAAGGGGTTTGGAGAAATTTTGCAAAAAAAAATAATATAGTTTTATGTTACTATATTATTTTCAAAATGTCATATAAACTGTAATAAAACTGTGCAAAATTTCTCAAGTAAAATTGAGCAAATTTGCTCAGTTTTTTCTTTGTCTTTTTTTAGATATAATTAATCCATCTTTTCTTAAAAAGGAGGGTGATATCATGAGAAAAGATGTAGAAAATGAATTATTAAAATATAGATGGGAGGTGAATTTGTTGAATAAATCAGAACTTGCTAGAAGAATGAACTGCTCTAGGCAGACTATTAATTCTAAATTAAATAAACAAAAAGATTCAAAAGCTAAAGAAAAAAGAATATATTCTTCTAAACTAGATGAATTTAAAGATTTAATTGAAACGAAAGTAGAAAAATATGCTTGCTCTGCTATGTCCATTTATCTATTACTTAAAGATAAGTATGGATATACAGGTGGATACTCTACTGTTGCTAGATACGTTTCTTCTTTCAAACAAACTCAAAAAGTTAAAGTAACTATTCGTTTTGAGACTACTCCAGGCTATCAAGCACAAATCGATTGGAAAGAAAAAATTGAACTCGTTGATATGCATAATGCTCCATATACAATAAATATTTTTCTAATGACTTTAGGATACTCTAGAATGAAGTTCGTTAAGTTAACTTTTGATAGAACTCAAGCTACATTATTTGAATGTATAACGTCTGCTTTTGAGTTTTTTGGTGGTACTACTGATGAAATACTTTTTGATAATATGAAAACAGTTGTAGATCATGCAAAATCTGACTTTTCTAATGTTGTAATTAATGAAAAGTTTTCCCAATTTGCTAAAGATGCTGGTTTCATTGTTAGAGCCTGTAGAGCTTTTAGACCTGAAACTAAAGGTAAGGTTGAAATTCTTGCTAAAATTATGAATAGACTTAAAGCTTTCAATGGAGAATTTTCTACTCAAGCTGATTTAGTAGAAATTGTGGATAACATGAACATTTCTTTAAATAGTGAAATTGTACAATGTATTAATCAAAGACCCATTGATAGATTTAAAAAAGAAAAGAATACTTTAACCCCTGTAAACATTGATATTTTAAAGCCTTACTTCATTCGCCAAAAAGAGTATAAAGTCTCTAATGAATCTATGATTACATATAAGGGCAAAAAGTATTCTGTGCCTACTGCATACATTGGTAAATATGTTACTGTTACAGAAGGCGATAGTACTATCTACATATATTATATCACAAATTTTATTTGTTCGTATGATACTTTAATTGATTGCTTTTTAAACTACAAAGAAGAACATTACAAAGAAATTCTTTCGAAAAGTGCTTATGGTAATAAAACTGATAAAGAACTTGATGCAATAATAAAACAAAACTTACAACATTTAGATAATCTTTGGATTGATTGAAAGGAGGATTAATTTGACTGAATATGCACAACTATTAGAAAACTTAAATACTTTAGATTTAATAAAAATAAAAAGTTATTTACCTGAATTTTTAGATAAAAATAAGAAAAACTCTACTATCTTAATTTCAGCACTTAATGAATTAACTTCTTTAGAACTAAAAGATAAAATGTTTAGGGTTTCGGAAAATTTAATTAGAACAGCCGCTTTTCCTTTTAGAAAAACTTTAGAAGATTTTGATTTTTCTTTTAATGATAGTATTGATAGAGATTACATCATGGATTTAGCCACTTTAAGATTTGTTGAAGACAATAAAAATATACTTTTTATTGGTAATCCTGGCGTTGGTAAAACTCACCTTGCAGTTGCTTTAGGTATTAAAGCAACTCAAAGCAAATACAGTGTATATTTTACTACTTGTCACCAACTCATTTCTAAACTTAATAAAGCTCAAAAGGAAAATAGAATTGATAAACAATTACAACATTTTGCACAATATAGAATACTAATTATAGATGAAATAGGATATTTACCAATTGATAGACAAGGAGCAAATCTTTTCTTCCAATTAATATCAAAAAGATATGGGAAGAAAAGTACAATAATAACAACTAATATGCCATTTGGGGCTTGGGGTGATGTATTTAATGATAATATTCTTGCTAGTGCAATTCTTGATAGACTATTAGATCAAGCTTATGTTGTAAAAATAGTTGGAGAATCTTATCGTACTAAATATTTAGCTATAAATAAGAAGAGTGCTGGTTAATTCCAGTACTCCACTTATAAATTTTCTATGTGAGAATAATTGCTCAATTTAAAATAAGAATTTTTGTTAAATTTTGCGGTTCTTCCGCAAGTTACTTGATAGTGGTTAATAAAAAATAGTATTCTAAAAAATCTATTTTGATTCTATTTAGAAT
>CANRFX010000107.1 GCA_947629995.1 uncultured Clostridia bacterium
ATACTATTTCCTTGTGTATCTGTAATAGTAACGATTGTATTATTAAAAGTAGAATGAATATGTGCAGAACCTTTTTCAATGTTCTTTCTATTTCTTCTTGCTACTTTTTTTGTTGTTGTTACATTTTTAGCCATTTTGCTTTTTTCCTCCTTATTCAACTTTTTTATTTGAATCTTTTCTGATTAATCTTTTTTGCGTTTATTAATTTTCTAGGATCTTTTTTTGATTAGTCTTTTTTGCTTTTACTAACTAATTTTCTAGGACCTTTTCTTGTTCTAGCATTTGTTTTTGTTCTTTGACCTCTAACTGGAAGCCCTCTTCTATGTCTTAAACCTCTATAACATCCTATTTCAGTTAATCTTTTAATATTAAGAGCAACTTCTCTTCTTAAATCTCCTTCAACAGTGTAATCTTCATCAATTGCTTTTCTGATATCATTTACTTGATCGTCTGTTAAGTCTTTTACTCTTGTATCTGGATTTACACCAGCTTTTTCAAGAATTTTTCTAGAACTTGGTACTCCTATTCCATAAATATAGGTAAGTCCTATTTCTACTCTTTTTTCCTTTGGTAAATCTACTCCCGCTATACGAGCCATATTTTTTTGCACCTCCAAATTTTAAATAATTGTTTTTATTTTGTTTGTCCTAAAATATATTAAAGGTGAAATGTGCTAGTAAAGTTACTTCCTAGCCCCTTTAAACTTTTAAGACATATATATAAACACAAATTGATATGTAACCTAAAAATTTAGGTTCACAGCCGCTACCTAATTTGTGTTATAATCGAATAATTTAAGGATTAACCTTGTCTTTGCTTGTGTTTAGGGTTTTCGCAAATAACTCTAATTACACCTTTTCTTTTAATTACTTTACATTTGTCACACATTTTTTTTACTGATGGTCTTACTTTCATTTCTTGCACCTCCTCTTAGTCTATTAAAACCTAAGTTATTTTTATGATTTTAAAATAAATATTTTTATTATTTTGCTCTCCAAGTGATTCTTCCTCTTGTTAAATCATATGGTGATAATTCTACTTTTACTTTGTCACCTGGCAAAATTTTTATATAATTCATTCTTAATTTTCCAGATATATGAGCTAATATTTGATGTCCATTTTCAAGTTCTACTTTGAAATTTGTATTTGGTAAGGCTTCTACAACCGTTCCTTCTACTTCTATAACATCCTCTTTTGCCAACTTTTATCCCTCCTTAAAGAGCTATTTTAACAATTTTAGGGCAAAATATCGCTATTTTGCATAATAACTATTGTATTATATACCATTTTTAAAGTATTGTCAAGATTTCTGGCTCTTTTTCTGTAATTAAAATTGTATTTTCATAATGTGCTGCCAAACTTCCATCCTCTGTTACAACTGTCCAACCATCATCAAGTTCTAAAATATTCGGATTTCCCGCTATTACCATGGGTTCTACAGCTAAAGTCATGCCTGGTTCTAATCTTATTCCTCTACCTGCTTTTCCATAGTTTGGTATTCCTGGATCTTCATGCATTTGTCTGCCAATGCCATGTCCTTGAAATTCTTTTATAACAGAATATCCTTGTGAATGTACATATTCTCCAATTGCATGACAAACATCACCAATTCGATTTCCAGGTTTTGCATATTTAATTCCCTCAAAAAATGCTTGTTTTGTAACTTGTACTAATCTTTCTGCCTCTTTTGACGCTTTTCCTACAATAAAGGTTCTTGCTGCATCTCCATTAAATCCATTTTTTAGGGCTACTGTATCAACACTTACTATATCTCCATCTTTTATGATTCTATTTTTTGATGGAATTCCATGAATAACTTCGTCATTAATTGATACACATAATGTTGCTGGAAATGGTGGTACACCTTTAATTCCAATATCATAACCTTTTTCTGCTGGAATTGCTCCTAAAGCTTTCATCTTTTGTTCTGCAATCTTGTCTAATTCCCATGTTGACATTCCTGGTTTTATAACTTTTTCTAATTCTTGATATACAATAGCAACTACTTTGCAAACTTCTCTCATTAGTTCTATTTCTTTTTTGGACTTAATCGTTACCAATTTTATTCGTCTCCCCTTAAATAACCTTTAACTTTCTTTAGGTGTTTTTTGACCCCGTCCCAAAAAACACCTTTATTATATCATCTGCTACATCGTTTCCCATTCTGTTTATAGATGTACTTACTGTTTCTGTTCTTAATACTCCTTTTTCATTATAATAGTCTACTAATGGTTGTGTTTTGTTTTCGTATATTTCTAGTCTTTTATTTATTGCTTCTGGGTTTGAATCGTCTTCTCTTTGCATTAATGGTGCTCCACATTTATCACATATTCCTTCTACTTTTGGTGGGTGTAATTTTGTATTATATGTTGCTTTACAGTCCTTGTTTGTACAAACTCTTCTTGTTATCATTCTGTCAATTAATTCTTCTTTTGGTGTTGTTAAGTTTATTACTAGGTCTACTTTTTTTCCTGCTTTTTCTAAAATTTCATCTAGTTTTTTTGCTTGCTCTATTGTTCTTGGAAATCCATCTAATATAGCTCCTTGTTTAACATCATCTTGTTGCAAACGATTTGCTACCATAGGTACAGTTATTTCATCTGGTACTAATTCTCCTTTTGATATGTATTTGTTAGCTTCTATACCTAATTGTGTTTGTTCACTAATATTTGCTCTAAAAATATCTCCTGTTGAAATTTGTGGTAATTTTGCTTTTTCACTAATTAAGCCTGCAACAGTCCCTTTCCCTGTTCCTTGTGCTCCTAACATAATGATTACCATATAATCACTTCCCTTAATAAAAATTTTAGATTATTTTTCTTTTTTAATTGTTTATATTTATATAAAAGCACACTATTAATAATCTTTATCATACTTATTTTTGTATTTTATTTTTTGCATAAATTAAATAAGCATTAATAAGCATGATAAAAACTACTATATTTCTATCACGTTCTATCACGGATAACGAGTTTTTTTGATTGCTAACTTGAATTTTACAATCAAAAAAACCCGGAATCAATGATAAAATTATTCTAAGAATCCTTTATAGTGTCTCATTGCTAATTGAGATTCTAATTGTTGAACTGTTTCTAATGCAACTCCTACAACAATTAATATTGATGTACC
>CANRFX010000108.1 GCA_947629995.1 uncultured Clostridia bacterium
GGTATAACATTAATTGCGCTTGTAATAACAATTATCGTATTATTGATACTAGCTGCAGTATCAATTGCGACATTAACAGGAGAAAATGGGATATTGACAAAGGCGCAAACGGCAAAAGATTTAACAACTAAAGAAAATGCAAAAGAGAAAGTGCAAGTAGCAGTACTTGGAAGTTATGATAACAATCGGAAAATTAAACAAAGATTTGTTAAATGAAGAATTAAAAAAAGTAGAAGGATTAACAAAAGGATTAGAAATTACAGAATTACCAGCAACAGTAACAGTAGATGGATATGAAATACAAATAGAAGCAGATGGAACAGTAACGTTTGTAGAAGAACCAGGTACTCCAGGTGGAAAAGGAGATCAAGGTGATGGTGATGGTACACCAACACCAGTAACTCCGGGAACAGCAGCAACAAAAACAGAAAAAAATAATTATACAGATGAAAGTGGTAAAAAAGCAACAATACCAGAAGGATTTACAGTATCTGAAGATGATAATACAATAGATGATGGATTAGTAGTAACAGGACCAGATGGAAGTGAATTTGTATGGGTGCCAGTAACTAATTATGAAAAATTCAAGAGAACAGCGGGTTATTCGAATGGTGTATTGGACACTGAAACTTTTGATGAATGTGGAGAAGCAGGTAAAGACGGAAAAAATGAGAAAATAGAAGAGAGCGGAACAACCAAAGATGAAGCAAAAGCAATGTATGCAAGTGTAGAACAAAACGGAGGATTTTATATAGCAAGATATGAAGCAGGAAAAGAAGGAGGCAAAGTAGTAAGTAAAAAAAATGTAACAGCATATAATTGTATACCATGGGGAGATAATATTACAGAATCAACAACTACCGGAGCGGTAAAAGAATCAAGAGAAATGGCTAAAGAAAATAATTATCAAGGAGTAACATCGACATTATGTTATGGAGTACAGTGGGATGCAGCATTAAACTTTATAGATCCAGCTTATATAACAAATGAAGTAGATGGAAAACCATCTTGTGATACAACTTCATATGTAAGGAATAGTAAAGGAATGGGATGGTATTCTGATAATAAGTCTGGAAATTCAGACAATAAGACAGGAATCAATGTAGATGATCGAGCTAGTAATGCTCAAAAAAATATATATGATATGGCAGGAAATGTATATGAATGGACAATGGAAATCTACAAGACCGTCAGTCGAGTTGTTCGTGGAGGCAATTATAGTGACAGCTATCCAGCATCTTATCGATTCGGTAACTACTTCGTTCCGACTTACTTGGAAGCCGGTATTGGTTTTCGTCCCGCTTTATTTATAACAGCGACGACCGAATAGCTGAGAAAAAATGGGAATTTTGGAGAGTAAAGCAAGTTAGATGTACTAAATTGCTCGTACCTCGCAAGGAAGAAAAAATTGAAAAAATTTCACACTAAATTCATTTCCTTATATGATTCTTGATTTCTGGCAATTCTTTTGACCATGGAAGGTATTTTTCTATATCCACTTATATTACTTATATTTTAAGATAAGCGAGCTTTTAAATATATCAGTAACACAAGTATCAAAGCTAGTAAATTCGAAGATAAAAAATCAACATAAAGTATTTACAAAAAAAGCAAAAAATGATATAATTCAAAAAGTTCATATTAAAATTTTGGGAGTAATAAGTGGAGCAAAAAGAAGAAGGGAATCGAAGAGAATGAATAAAGTAAAAGCAAACAATTCAAATGGAGAGCTAATGACAAATCTAAAAGAGCAAGTAAATGCACAAATATCAACATTGACTACAAAAATACCAGACTATTCAGAATTAACTGATGAAGAAAGAGAAATTGTTGATAAATATATTTCAACAATTGACTTATATAATTCAAAAACAATTGATGAATTTGGAAAAGATGAAACAGAAAGAATATATAAGGAATTAGATATATTAATAGGAACATTAAAAACACATGATACAAGCATAGAAGATATGTTTACAGAACTAATGTTGTTGATTGATGAAAATAGTGAACCAGAAAAAGAGAGCTTCTTAGAATCATTTAAAAAATCGCCATTAACAGCCTTAAAAAGTTTAAAAAATAAGCCAAAAAAAATGATAGCAAATGAAAAATATAGAAGAGCAAAAGTTCTAACTAATATAGATATAATTCAGGAAAAATTAGAAGGTATAAGAAGTGAATTAAGAACAAATGCAGGAAAATTAGAAATTATGGCTCAAAATTCCACAGAACAGTATATTAATACACAATATCAAATTATAGCTCTACAAGAAGTATTGAAAAAACTACAGGCTGAAAGGGCAAAGGAAACAAAATTAGTTGAAAGAACTTTCTCACAAATTGATCAAAGTTTACAATTAATTGGAATAGAAAAAAGAATTGGTAGAAAGATAGATAATTGCAAAGGAGTTAGTGTAAATGTGGCAACTAAAGCTATAATGTCAAGATTATTAGCACAACATAATGAAGAACTTGCAAGTGACTATGATCAAGATTTATCAAGTTTATTGCCAGAATTAAAAAGCATAGTTGTAACAGTTGAAGCTAATGATTCTTTAATTCAAGCAGTAAACACACATAATCAATTTGTAAATAGAATGAATGAAATGTTAAGAACAGAAAGTGAACGTTCTAAAGAAGCAATTAAAAGAATACAAGATATTTCTAGTGGAAGTGCCATTGATGTTGAAACTGCAAGAGTTTTAACAAGTGATGTTCTAGAAATAGTGACTTCATTAAAAGAAGTTCAAGATGCAGGTAGACCAACAAATGAAGCATTTACTGAAATATTGGATAATTTTAGAAGTAAACTAACTAAAGAACTAGAAAGGAACAATAATCACGAGAATACAACAAAAATTGAAGAAAGATAATATAATAAAAATACTACTTTATTGAAGTTAAAAAGTAGTATTTTTTGTGTTACGATTATATTACAAAAATATTAAAATTTGAAGTCTGGGTTGAAATATAAAAAAAAGCGTGGTAGAATATGTATAATTGTATAAAC
>CANRFX010000109.1 GCA_947629995.1 uncultured Clostridia bacterium
AGATTTTAGGAATTCAAATTGATGAATTAACTTTAGACACTAACAAAAGATTAATTGGAGAAGAAATAGATGATAAAATTGGTCGCATTGACGTAAAAGCAAAGCTTAAAGATGGTACAAAAGTCGTTATAGAAATGCAAGCTAGTAGTTATAAGTATATGCCTGAGAGACTTCTATATTATTGGGCTTCTGCATATACAGAAGGATTTAAAAAAGGCGACCAATATCATATCTTAGAAAAAACAATTGCAATATTAATTTGCAAAGAAAATTTAGGTGTAACAAAAGGGATAAAAGAATATCACACAAAATGGGATATTAGAGAAAGAACGCATTTAGATAAAACTTTTACAAAAAATTTAGAAATACATATTTTAGAATTAAGCAAATACAAAGATGGACAAGATGATAAAGAAAAGGGCAATTGGATAAAGTTTATTAAAGATGGGGGTAAAGCAAAAATGGATGGTAAAGTTCAAAAAGCATTAAAAGAAGCTCAAGAAGAATTAGAAAGACTTACACAAGATCCTGAAACAGCAGAAATATATTATCAAAGAGTAAAAGACTTAAGAGATATGTTATCTTATGCTTATGCTGCAAAAGAAGAAGGTATGGAAGAAAAGGAAAAAGAGATTGTACTAGCCTTACATAAAAGAAAGATGTTAATAGAAGAAATATGTAGCATAGTAAATCTTCCCAAAGAACATGTTGAAAAAATTATAGCAGATTCTAAATGTGATTAATTAAAACAAAAATATTTTTATAATGTGAAAACTCAGGTCATCCCACTAATATAGGATAGCCTGAGTTTTATTTTATTGACCGTACAATAACGCTTCTTGTTTGCTCACTTACTAGAGTATCAACGTTTTTATAATCTTCTAACACTTCCTGTGGATTTAAAATAGTATCATTTTTTGCATATTCGTTCATTGACATCAATGTCAACAACTTAAGGTAGATATAAATAATCAAAAATTCGTTATTGATGATTATAATTTCAATAATCCAAAATAACGAATTTTTGATTATAAAAAAAGCACAAGAAGACTCTGAGGTACAATTTGTTTTATGTAGATTTAGCTACTAAAATGTACTACCATGATTTATACGATATTTATTTGATTCAGTAAAATGCCTTGGCTTCGATGGACGTCCGTGTCTTACTACACTCACATATCTTATCATTTCTTTTATCAATTTATTATATTCTTTTTCTCCTTCTTTTCTGTCCTCTATTAACATTAGTTTTATAAATTTTTCTTTATATATTCCTATTGCTTTATTTTCATTTATTTTATATTTATGCTTTAATTTTTTTTCCTTATTTTTTTCTTTTAATTCTTCATTTGCTACGTTTAGCATATCCTGTATTTGATTATATACTAGGACTTGAGCATATATATCTTGATATATGTATATTGGCAATTTACCTGTAAATTTTTCTATCTTTAACTTGTTTTTTAAACTATTATATGCTTCTTCTACTTTCCATCTTTTATTATACAATTCTTTAAAATCTAACAAAGTAAATTTTTTGTCGAATATATTTGTAATTAGACTTTCTATTTCTCCTGTATCTAACCTTAAATTTATTATTCTTACTTTAATTTCTTTTTTATCTTTTATTTTTTCATATAAACCTGGATTTTTTTGCTTAAAGTGATGCAATCGGTGTCTATTATATTTTAAGCTTACTATTTCATCATCTGTTGACATCTGTTTTCTTTCTTCTACATAATCATTCACACTCAATCTCATTAGATATTTTGAATTTCTTTCTCCTATAAATTCAAACAATTCCATCGCTGGATAATTTCTATCGAATATGAATAAATTTTTATGCTTACGACTTATTTCCAAACATGCCTCTATATTTTTCTTTGCTAAATTTGTTTCGTATGCCGTTGCTTTGTCTATTTCTACATCTCCAAAAAAATTATTGTAAACATCATATGCTCCTGTCATTAATGCTCTTGCAACTTTTGTCTCTTTTCTTCTTCCTCCTCCTGGTACTACTCCAAATATTTGCCTATTTTCATCTGTATTAGGTATTTCATCTTTTGATCCATCTATTGCCCATACTACATATCCTTTATATCTTTTTACACATTTTTTTTCATGATAAAAATTTTTTAAATATCCTTTATTTAATTCTTTAAACACCTCAGGATTCAACTGTCGTCTTTGTTTTAAATATGCTTCATCCGTATAATTCACATTGCTTTCTCCTTTTTTATTTATTTCGTAGTCTCGTATTTCAAAACTCGTATTTTGTCCTTGTTTATTTAATGTTAGCAATAATACATCTGAAAATGATATTTTTCTATTTCTAGTAAATGATTTATCTTTGCACTGTAATCTACATAATTTTCTAGTTCGTTTATCGAATATTCTGTTTTTTAAATAATTAATCCTTTGTATCAAAGAGTGTTTCATAAGCACCCCTGCGTTTATTATATCAATCTTTATTTATTTATTCAATCATTTTTGCGTAGAAAAAAACATGATAATGAATTTTTTCACTATCATGTTTTTATTCTATATTTTTCTTAAGTTGTTGACATTGCATTGACATACCGCTTGCTTTAAATTCTGCTACATATTTCATTTTCTCTTCTTCTGTATATGTTCTCTGACTTGACATAGCTAGTTACCTCATTCGTTTTTTATTTAGTTTATCATATCTTGAGAAGGTATCTAGTCGCGTTTTCTTTGATTGCTTACCTTTTATTTTTCATTTGCAATACTTTTTTTATTACATTTTTGTTACATAACTTAAATAGC
>CANRFX010000110.1 GCA_947629995.1 uncultured Clostridia bacterium
ATCGTGTTTCTTGCTGATTTGCTACAAGTGTTGATAAAAATAGTTGTTCATCTACTTTTGTTTGTTCATAAAAAAATTCATTCCCTTTTGTTTTATCAATATTTAATTCTTTTAAAATATCTTCTTTTTTTTCATTAAATATTTTTGGATTTTTCTTTTTAAAATCTCTAAATATTTCAAATTTTTCATTATTATCTAATTCATATTGTAATTTTCCAGAAAATTCTTCTCCTACCCATGGAGTGTATTTTTCTATATCTGAAATTTCTTTTCCATTTTTTGTTTTAGAAATTCCATAAAAACAATTTGTAATAAATCTTAATAGCGTTGATTTTCCTGATTCATTTTCTCCATAAATAATATTTATATGATTTCCAAATTCAACTTGCTTTTCTTTTAGTTTTCCATATGAATTTATTTTTAGTTTGTTTATTTTCAAATCTCATCTTCTCCTTTAGATTGTCGTTAGATGGAAAAATTGTCATTGGGGACGGAGCATTTTGACAATTTTGTTAAAATGTCTGTTCCCTTTTTAATATTTGTTTATAAAAAATTGTCAAAATGCTCCGTCCCCAATGACAATCTTTCCGTCTAGTGATAATTTTATTTTAAAGCTTCTAGCCCTATTTCAACTGCTTTTTCTATTATTTCTTTGTCCTCTCCGGGTTATATCTTCTTGGTTTAACCTTTGTAACATTTCCTTTGCATATATTCCTTTTAATGTGTTTTCATTTGCTATTTTTTCTAAGTCTATAGCTATTTTTGTTTTGTTTTTTATTTTTATTATTCTTTCATTTTGCATATATTTTAATATTTCGTATTCGTTTATTTCAAAATTTCTATTTCCTATTAATATTATTTTTATATATTCATTTTTTTGTATATTTAAATTATTTAATTTTTCAATTAATTCCTCTTTTGAGATAATTTCTGTCACATCAATTTCTATTTCTTTAAATTGTTCATCATCTAATGGAATGAATTCTAATTTTATTTCTTTTTTTGTAAGTTCCCCTACAATCATTCCATGTTCTCCTATTTCGTCAAATCCTAAAGAGATTACTGAACCTGGATTTACTATTCTTTGATTTGGTTCTGTATTATAGTCTAATTTATGAATATGCCCTAATGCTATATAATCAAATCCTTTTTCTTTTAGCATTTTGCTAGACATTGAATTGTATTGTTTTTCTTCTAAAGATGCTCCATTTAATGTACCATGTATTACAAGTATATTTATTTTGTCTTCGTTTTCTATTTTTAATTCTTCTATTCCGCTGTTTGTACAGTAAAAATCATTAAATCCATAGCCATAAATATTGGCGTCTTCTGTTTCTACTTTTTCTATCTCTGAGTTAAATATTTTCACATTTTTGCTCCAGTTAAATTTATTATAATAAGAGTCTTTTATATATGGATCATGATTTCCTGGTGATATAAATATTTGTGTGTCTGGTATTTCACAAAATAAACTGTTAATATATTCTATTGTTGATTGTCTAATGTATTTATTTTCGTATAAATCGCCTGAAATAAATAAGTATTTTATATTGTTTTGTTTTATATATTCTATTACTTTTTTTAAGGCTTTTCTTTGTTCTAATCTTCTTAAATCTCCTAGAATGTCTTTGTCTGAAAGCTTGATAAATGGTCTATCAAAATGTAAGTCTGCTATGTGTACAAATTTCATATTTTTTTCCTTTCTCTTTTATTGTTTTTCTGTAATTTATTTTACTATATTTTTTTTATTTCCGCAATAATAAAAAAATGGATAGATAAAAATATAATAAATTTATCTACCCCTTTTATATTAATATTTTTAATCTATTGGTCCAAATAATTCATCAAATTTAGCTTCTAATTCTTTTTGTAAATCATACACTTCTTCATTATCATTATCTTTTAATGTATCTTCAAAATTGTTTAAACCTCTCGGTCTTTGCTTTTCGTGATTTTGTATTTCTACTTCTTTTTGAAGTGTTGTAACTTTACTTTCTTCTTTTTTTGTTTCTACTGGTGCATTGTCTTCAAATAAATCATCTAATGATTCTATTTTTAGATTTTGTACCTGATTTTCATCTTTTTCCTCTACATATGGATTGTATGGATTATATTTTCTCCAAGTACCTCTATTAATTTCCCCAATATCATTATGACTTATTTCTAATTCTGCCATTTTCTTTGCCATTGGCTTTTTGAAGTAATAGAATTTTTTTGCTTTTACTGGTTTTATTCCTTTTTCATAGATAATACAATCATCATTATCCATTCTACGTAATTCATCTGGTGTCATCAAAGCCCTTGCCATTACTTGATCTGAGACAGATTTACCTGTTTTCCAGTTTTGTCTATCTCTATTTATAGAAATACTATCTCTGCCTATTGTTTTTTCTCCTAATGCTTTTGAAAAATATTCTACTGTTTTATATGAGTTACTTCCTAAAAATACGTGTGTATCACAGTTACCCATAATGGTTTCATAAGATTTTTCATAAACCGCTTCTAATTGGTCTATATTTTGTAATATAACACTAAATGATATTTTTCTACTTCTTGATGTTGAAATCTTTTTATCAAAGTCTGGTATTTTTCCAATGTTTGCAAACTCGTCTAAAATAAAGAATGTTTGCTCTTTTAGCTTTCCACCATTTTGATCTGCATAATCGTATAATTGTTGTATCATTTGAGAGAAAAATATTGTTAATAGAAAATCATATGCTGTATGCGTATCAGATGATATAACATACACTGCTGTTTTTTTGTTTCCAATTTCTTCAAAGTCAATTG
>CANRFX010000111.1 GCA_947629995.1 uncultured Clostridia bacterium
AAGGCATCGGACTCTGACTCCGACATTCCTGTGTTCGAATCACAGTACCCCAGCCAAATGAGCATTATACGAACTTAAATAGTTCAAATATAGGTAATAATGCTAAATCATTAAAAAAAAATAATGGGAGGGGAATAAATGAAAGCAGAAAAAGGAATTACATTAATAGCATTAGTTATTACTATTGTAATATTATTAATTTTAACCTCAATTGCAACTTATAGTGGAATTGATGTAATTAATTCATCCAAACTAACAGCTTTTACAGCAGAAATGGAAATAATGCAAACACAGGTAAATTCTATATACGAAAAATATAGAGATGGTCAAACCATAAGCATTAATGGTGAATCTTATATGGGTGAACAAATATTAACAATAGAAAGTTCATCTACAAGTAGTGATATTACAACACAAAAAAATAAAATATTCCAAAATTTAAGTAGTGATCCAGAATCAGGAGTTAATATTGATGAAAAAGAAAATTATAAGTTTTGGGATAGTGACTTAATGAAAAAATTAGGAATAGAAAGTACAGAAAAATCTTATTTTGTCAATATAAAAAAGAGGAGTATAATAAGTTATGAAGGATTAAGTTACAAAGGAAAAATGTATTATACATTACAACAATTGCCTGATAGTTTATATAATGTAGAATATGATAATCCAAATGGAGGTACCCCCACATTTAGTGTAGTAACAAATAAACAGTCAGAAAATGAATGGAAAATAGAAATATCTGACATACAATATGATGGCGGATACATTAACAAATGGGAAGTACAATATAAATTAGAAGAGCAAGAATATTGGAATACAAGTGAAAATTTAAGTTTTATTGTAAATAAACCAGGAAAATATACAATAAAAATTGTAAATGGCACTATAGAATCAGCTGAGAAAGAAGAAGTTCTAAGCGAATAAAATAAATAATAAAAAAATGAGGAGGATTTTATGCAAGAGAATAATAACCAAGAAAATAATGTAGAGGAAATAGACATTAATCATTTAATGCAAATACGAAGAGATAAATTAACTGAGTTACAAGAACAAGGAAAAAATCCATACGAAATTACAAAATTTAATAGAACAAACACAGCAGGAGAAATTAAAGCAAAATATGAAGAATTTGAACAAAAAGATGTAACAGTAGCACGGAAGAATTATTGCAAAAAGAATA
This sequence comes from uncultured Clostridia bacterium, assembly GCA_947629995.1. Classification (GTDB taxonomy): domain Bacteria; phylum Bacillota; class Clostridia; order TANB77; family CAG-508; genus CAG-269. The sequence continues at coordinate 1,181 of CANRFX010000111.1, forward strand.
ATGGGAAAAGCTTCTTTTTGCACAATTCAAGATTCTGATGAAAAAATCCAAAGTTATGTAAGTATTAATGATTTAGGAGAAGAAAGTTATAAAGACTTTAAAACTTGGGATATAGGAGATATTATTGGAATTACAGGATTCGTTTTTAAAACAAGAACAGAAGAAATATCTGTTCATGCAAAAGAAGTAACTTTACTTTCTAAATCTTTAAGACCATTACCAGAAAAATTCCATGGATTAAAAGATATAGATTTACGTTATCGTCAAAGATATGTAGATTTAATTATGAACCCTGAAGTAAAGAAAACATTTGAAATAAGAAGTCAAATTATTTCTGAAATAAGAAAAATTTTAGATGAAAAGGGATATTTAGAAGTAGATACACCAATGCTAAACACAATATCTGGTGGTGCAACAGCAAAACCATTTATAACACATCATAATAGTTTAAACATTGATATGTATTTAAGAATAGCTACAGAATTAAACTTAAAAAGATTAATTGTTGGTGGATATGACAAAGTATATGAAATGGGAAGAATATTCAGAAATGAAGGTATGGATATTCGTCATAACCCAGAATTTACATCAATTGAACTATATGAAGCATATAGCGATTATCATGATATGATGGATATAGTAGAAGAATTATTTTCAAAATGTGCTATAAAAGTATTAGGAACAACAAAAATAAATTATCAAGGACAAGATATAGACTTAACACCTGGCTGGAAAAGAATTAGTATGATAGATGCCATAAAAGAAGTAACAGGTATTGATTTTAATGAAATAAATTCAGACGAAGAAGCAGTAAAACTTGCAAAAGAAAAAGAAATAGAAATACCAGATAAAACAAAAGAAACAAGGGGAGATATAATTAGCTTATTTTTTGACGAATATGTAGAAAAGACACTAATTCAACCTACATTTGTATATGACTATCCAATTGAAATTTCACCACTTGCTAAGAAAAAGAAGGAAGATAACAGATTAACAGAAAGATTCGAAGTATTTATTGGTGGACGTGAATATGGAAATGCATTCTCAGAATTAAATGATCCAATTGACCAATATGAAAGGTTTAAAAAGCAAGTAGAAGCAAGACAAGCAGGAGATGAAGAAGCACGGAATGATGGATGAAGATTTTATCCAAGCATTAGAAATTGGAATGCCTCCAACAGGAGGACTTGGAATTGGAATTGATAGATTAGTAATGTTATTAACAGATAGTAGTTCTATAAGAGATGTTTTATTATTCCCAACAATGAAGCCATTAAATTAGATTAAAACATTTTGAAAAATTTAAAGGAAAAAAATAAAGGAATTGAAGAAGATAATAAATATTTAATATTATTTTTTGAAAATTTGTTACTTAATAAACAAAATAAATTAGATAATTCAGCACTTAAATTATTTTGAAAAGTTTTTATAATAAGGAGAAACTAAAAAAATGTTTAATTTTTCATTTGATAGAAGAACACTTTATATAATTATTATAATATTAGTGTTATTTGCATTAGCACAATATATAACTAATCCAGCATCATTATT
>CANRFX010000112.1 GCA_947629995.1 uncultured Clostridia bacterium
GATTTTGGATATTTTTCTAGTAAATTATATGCATAAAAATATAAATCCGTATATTTTTTATATATTAATAAATTATTTTCCATTTTTATTACCTTTCTATAATTTTTTCTCATAATTTTTATATGATAACCTATATGTTTAAATTTTCTGTTTTTTATAATATAAAAAACAGAGCAAATGTCTTACTATTTACTCTGTCCACAATTTATCTGTTTCATTTTATTTTTATTACTATAGATAAATTGCTGTTTATTCTTTTACCTTTTGGTATGGTTATAAATTCTTTAGTATCCAAGTAACTAAAAATTGTCCGTAAACAATTTTATTTTGTACTATTAGCTTACGCTAATCCCGATACTAGAGTGAAGAACGCACCGCCCGTTGTTGTTGTTGTTGTTGCTGTTGTTGTTGAAACCGAGAACACCACAAAGTCAGAAACACAGAGTAACATTATACATTTATAACCAATTATACAATCTAATTTTAATTACAGTACTACAGACTCCAATTTTCAGAACTACTACTTATTTTTTCTATTTGTTCCAAATTGTTGGTCTGAACGTCGTACTTGAATTCGCACCGCCCGTAGTGGCTGTAGCCGTAGCTGTAGAAGCCGAAACCGAGAACACCTTTTCGTGCGAAGCATGGGTAACTTTTAGACCAATCTTTAGGACTAGCTAGAGAACTTGTTTCTGCTAATGCCATTCCTTTTGAATTTGCAATGTTTGAATTCGCATCTCCTGCTAATTGTTCTACATATTGTGTATCTTTATTGTTTGTTAAATTCGTTCTATATTCTGGGTTACTTGCACTTCCTCCTGTTATTAAACTTGATGTCCATTCGTAGTTTGTTCCAAATTCCATTACTCCTGTAATATTTCCTGTTGTATTAGCTCCATTAGTACCATAGGCACTTATCGCTAAATATGCTACTGCTCCCCAATCTTTATTTAATGTTAAATGTGGATCTAAGTTATTGTCTCCTAATGTTGATTCTGCCTCTTTTGCTCTTAAATCATAACATTCTTGATATGCTCTCGAAATTGTTACTTGATTCCATTGAGTTCCACCTGATTTTGCTTCAAAACGTGAGGCTTCTACTGCTTTTGAGCAGTTTGGAATTAATAACATTACCATTATTATTATTATTCCTATTATTATTTGTTTTTTCATTTTCATAATCTCCTTTCTTTTTTAATTTCCCGTACTTTCCATTTGTCGCGCTTCGTATTTACTCATCCAGATTCCTTTTAATTTTTTATCTCCTTGATTAAATGCTGGATGTACTTCATATCCTGCTGGTAGTTTATCTCCATATTTTGGATCTATTGGTTTGTCTTCTTCATCTACAAATATTACTTCTAATATTGTTCCTTTTGGTGAATCTGGTGTTGCTATATATGCATATCTTGGTATCCATACCCACCATGCTTCTTTTCCATTTGCGTCTGTTTTTATATTTGCCCATTTTTTATTTGCATAGTTATGCCATCTATTATTTTCGTTTACTTTTGTTAAGTCTGCTTCACTTAGTTTTATTTCTTCTTCAATGTTTTGCATACTTTCGTCATAAATCTCTATATATGTATGTTCTTCATCAAATCCTGTCATGTCTGGTTCTATTACATTATTTACATCGCTTTTTTCTAAATACCTATAATCTGCTTCATATTTGCTTATCCAAATTCCTTTTAAATTTTTTCCTTCTGGTTTAAATGCTGGGTGTGTTTCATATCCTTCTGGTAATGTCCCATTATACTTCGGATCTAGCGGTTTATCATCTGTTCCTACATAAATAATATTCATTTTTTTCCCTTCACCAATGTTATATGCGTATCTTGGTATCCATACCCACCATGCTTCTTTTCTATTTGCTGTCGTCATTACATTTGCCCATATTTTTTCCTGTTTTCCATAATTATGAAATGTATATGTTTCTCCTTCTACCTCTATCTGGTATTTCTCTCCTCCATCTATATACTCTTGTGCTGGTACTGGTTTTGTTTTACTTAAATCTGGTGAATAATATACTACAGAAGTATCTTTGCTACTAAATCCTTTTAAGTTTGGTGCATAATAATATTCGTCATCTACGTGTACTACTTCTGATTCTTTGTCTATTGTTCCATTTCCTGTTGAAGTTCCTCCTTTTTCTTTTGTTACAGTTTCATAACTATGATATACTGATTTTCCTATTTTTGTTTGTGGAATCTTATATACTGTGTCTGTTGTTTCGTCATATATATATGTATCTTTTTTTCCATTTCCTGTTTCTTCATCTATTATATAGATTCCTTCTATGGTTCCATCTTCTTGTACTAAGCTTTCAAATTCTGTATCTATATCATAATCATTTGGACTTTTATCCTCTGGCATTCCATCTCTCATATATAAAATTTCTCTTTTTAATGTGTCTTTGACTGCACCGTCAGTTGCATTAAATTTTTCTGTAAATAATTCCTCGCTTTTTCCTTCTTGTTCAAGTGCTAAAATTTTCATTTGCTTCATTACTACATTTTCTTTTACTGCCTGTATTTCTTCCATGAATGCTGCTCTTTGGGCATTTTGGATTAGTCCGTTTTCTCCTGTTAATGTTGCTATACTTATTGCTGCTAAGATTATTAGCACGACTATTGTTATAATATTCTGTTATGACTATTTTTTATCTAGCCAACATTTATTAGTTCTTCTTCATCATTTAATTTTCTCATA
>CANRFX010000113.1 GCA_947629995.1 uncultured Clostridia bacterium
ACCCCTTTCATTTGTTACTAAAACTTATTTTATTTTCTGTTCCATTTAATAATCTTTTTATATTGCTTCTGTGATTGTATAACACAATAATTGCTAAAATTATACTGTAAATTAAATAAGTAGAACCACTTTTACCATTTGTTAAAACTGTATAACTATCATTTATAAATAATGTTAAAACAGGAAATAAGATGGCTGCAGCACAAGACCCGAAGTGATACCATTTTTGTTAATACCATTAAAATTAAAGCAAATACTAAGCAAATTAATCCTATTTTCCAATTACTCATTAATAAAATTCCTAATGATGTCGCAACTCCTTTTCCTCCTTTAAATCCAAAAAATATTGGAAAAGTATGTCCTATTACAACTGCTATTCCTGCTATTTGTAATAATAACTCTTTGTTAGAACCTGAAATTATATTTCCTATAATAATTGCCAAAACAATTGCTACTACTCCTTTTAAAATGTCGCATACTAGTGTTAAAGCTGCGGCTTTTTTTCCTACACTTCTAAGCATATTGGTTGTTCCTGCATTTCCACTTCCTTTTTTTCTAATATCAAATCCAGCCATTTTTTTACTTAAGATAACAGAAAAATTAATACTTCCTATGCAATAACTAATAATTGCCATTATAATGTATAAAGCCATATTTTATTCTCCTCCTTTTACACATCTTTTTCATTTTTTTCTCTTACTATTATTCTAACAGGTGTTCCTTCTAAGCCAAATTCTTTTCTAATTTGATTTATTATATATCTTTCATAAGAAAAATGGAATAACTTTTTATTATTAACAAATATAACAAATGTTGGTGGTTTGGTTGAACTTTGTGTTCCATAATATATTTTTAGCCTTTTACCTTTGTCTGTTGGTGGCTGAGTAATTGCAATTGCTTCATTAATAACTTGATTCAATACAGATGTTGATACTCTTAATGAATTTTGTTTTTCAACATTGTTAATTAAATCAAATAATTTTTCCACTCTTTGACCTGTTTTTGCTGAAATAAATATCATAGGTGCATAAGATAAATATTTTAATTTATCATATACTTCTTTTTTATAATTTTCAAGTGTTCCTGTTGTTTTTTCTATGGCATCCCATTTATTAACTACTATAATTATGCCTTTACCTGCTTCATGCGCTTCTCCTGCAATTTTTGTATCTTGGTCTGTTACTCCTTCTGTAGCATCAATTAATAATAAGCATACATCTGCTCTTTCAATTGCAAATAAGGTTCTCATAATACTATATTTTTCAATGGATTCTTTTACTTTACTTTTTCTTCTAATTCCTGCTGTGTCAATTAATACATATTTTCCTTTTTCATTTTCAAATTCTGTATCTATACTATCTCTTGTTGTTCCTGGTATATTACTTACAATTGTTCTGTTTTCGCCTAATATTTTATTAATTAAAGAAGATTTTCCTACATTTGGTTTTCCGTATAACTGCTACTTTAATAATATTTTCATCTTTTTTTTCTTCTAATTCGGTAGGAAAATATTCATAAATTTTATCTAATACATCACCTATTCCAAGTGCATTTGTGCTAGAAATTGGGTAAGGTTCTCCTATTCCTAAGTTATAAAATTCATATATTTCTTCTCTATCTTTTTCAAAATTGTCTGCTTTGTTACAGACTAAAACAATCGGTTTTCCGGATTTTTTTAGCATTAATGCAATTTCTCTATCTTCTCCGCGTTACACCTTGACGAATATCTGTTACAAAAATAATAACATCTGCCATATTGACAGCAAGGCTTGCTTGTTCTCTCATTTGAGAAATAATAATATCATCAGTTGCTTGTTCAATACCACCAGTATCAATTAATGTAAAATCTCTTCCTCTCCAATTTGTTTGTGCATAAATTCTGTCTCTTGTTACACCTGGTGTATCTTCTACTATTGAAATTCTTTTTCCCACTAAGTAATTAAAAAAAGTAGATTTTCCTACATTTGGTCTTCCGTATAATTGCTACAATTGGTTCCATTTTTTCTCTCCTCTTAGATTTATGGTTATAGTATATCACATCAAATTTAAAAAAACAACAAATTTAAAAAGAGTATAGAAAAAACTTTACTCTTTTTAATTTATTGTTATATTTTATTTTTATATTTTTGCAATTCCTCCTATAAGTTGGCTTTCTTCTGCTGATGATAACCACTTTGCTCCTCCTGAAACTACTACCATATCGCCTTTTTGTAAAATTTGTTTTTCTTTTGCTTTTTTTATTCCTTCTTCTACCATTTTATCAATATTTTCTTCTGTTTCAACATAAATTGGTGTTACATTCCATGCTAATGCTAGTTGATTGTATGTCCTTCTATTATCTGTAATAGCTATTACTGGGCATTGCACACCTAATCCTGAAAATCTTCTTGCTGAATCTCCTGTGTTTGTGTAACAAACTATTGCATCTGTATTTAAATTCATTGCCATAACAGATGTTGAATAAGCCATTTTATTTTCTAAATTGTTAATATTTTTTTCTTCATTCATGGTGAATCTTTTCCAATAGTCAATGTCTCCTTCTACTCTTTTTGCAATTTTTACCATTGTTTTAACACATTCTACTGGATATTTACCCATTGCACATTCTCCAGATAACATTATTGCACTTGTTCTATCATAAATAGCATTTGCAACATC
>CANRFX010000114.1 GCA_947629995.1 uncultured Clostridia bacterium
GTTTTGCAAATACTATAATTATTATGACATCCAACGCAGGCTCAAATTTAAATAATAATTCTATTGGATTTGGCGGTGAAACCGTTAATAAAAACAAAATCCTAGATAGCTTAAAAGATGTATTTAGACCAGAGTTTTTAAATAGAGTGGATGAAATTGTTGCATTTGATTCTTTAACAAAAGAACAATTAATACAAATTGTTGATTTAATGTTAAAAGATACTATGAATGCTTTAAAAGAAAAAGATATAAAAATTGAATTCACAGATAGTGCAAAAAACTTTATTTTACAAAATGGAACTGATACAAAATTTGGAGCAAGACCATTAAGAAGGGCAATTCAAAAATACATTGATGATGAACTTGCAGAAATGGTATTAAGAGAAGAACTAGTTGATGGAAAAACTGTTGTAGTAAATTTAGAAAAAGATAAATTAAAATTTGAAGTAAAATAGGAGAAAATTTATGTTAAAACATATACCAAATATTTTAACTGTTATTCGATTTTTATTGATACCATTGATTATATTTTATATTTTTACAGGAAATTATATATTAGCTTTTGTGTTTTTTACTATTTCTGGTTTTACTGATATTGCAGATGGTTTTATAGCAAGAAAATTTAACTTAATTTCTAATTTTGGAAAATTGATGGATCCTCTTGCTGATAAATTAACACAAATTGCTACTATTGCTTCACTTGTATTTACTAATATTATTCCAATTTGGATTTTATTAATTGTACTTTTAAAAGAATTTATTATGATTTGTGGAGCTTCTTTCCTTTATGGAAAAGACGTTGTTGTTTATAGCAAATGGTATGGAAAGCTTGCAACCGTATTATTTTTCATTGCAATTGTAATTTCTCTTTTATTAAAGCAATATGAAATTACTGGTACTTGGAGAAACTTAGATTTAGGATTATTTACTTTGGCTTTAATATCTACAATCTTTTCTTTGGTAATGTATGTAAAAGATCTATATCAAAAAGGGTTTATTGATAAGCATGATTTGAAAAAAGAAGTCACAGTAGATAAAAAAGAAAAAAAGAAAAAATAAACTTTAAAAGGTTCTAATTTTCTAGAACCTTTTTTATTTATTCAAAATCTTCTAATAGTTGATTTAAATTTTGTTTTCCATTTACTTCTATTCCCTTTTCTATATTCATTCTGTCCGTTTCTGGTAAATATTCTATACTAATTCCCGTCTCTTCTATCTTTTCTAAATTACCATTTTCTAAAACTTGATAAATAGAAACTACACCTTGTTCACTTTTTAATAAGTAATGTTCACCACATTCTCCTTCTTTTTGATTATATAAAATGACCTCATTATTTGAAAAACTTTGGACTTCACATTCTGGATATTTTTCTTGTATTTCTTCTTTGCTTAAATTAACAAGATTTTCTGGCAAATTAGAATATTGTCTTGTTATATGTTGACAACCCTTAAAATAAGTTTTTATTTCAAGTGAACAATTAGGTGACGTTTTTTCTTCATTAGAATTTGTAGTTTCTAACTCTTGTTGCATTATTTCATATTCATCTGTACAATCATCTAAAATTTCTTCTTCTGCAATTTGAGTTTCCTCCTTTACAGTTTCTTCTCTATTTGGTTTTAAGATAGCAAATGCTGTAAATATAGCACTTATGATTACAATAATTGCTATCATTACTATTATTACTCTATTCATAAATTTAACTCTCCTTTTATACTGTTTTTAATAGTATTTACGGTTTTTGTTAAATTTATACAAATTGTATTTATATTACTCAAATAACTTTATTTGTTTTTATAATTCCTTTACTATTTACCTTTATACTTATTTCTCCATTTTTATCAGTTCTAAAAATCTTTGTCCCACAATTTTTTAATCTTTTTATTACTTCTTGATTTGGATGTCCAAAGTTATTATTTTCTCCCACTCCTATTAAAGCTATTTTAGGCTTAACTAAATCTAAAAAATTCTGTGTGGAAGATGTTTTTGAGCCATGATGAGCTACTTTTAAAACATTTGATCTCAATTTATCTGTATTACTATATTGAGATATTAAAATGTTTTCTGATTCTTTCTCAATATCACCAGTAAAAAGCATAGTGAAATTTTTATAAATTAATTTACAAACTAATGCATTATTGTTAATAGAGTTTTTTGAAATTACTTGTTTAGAATTTGGCCACAACACATCAAAATATAAATTTTCTTCAATATTTATTCTTGTTCCTGCTTCTACCACATTTACTTTTATATTTTTTTCTTTCACAATATCTAAAAATTTATGGTAATTTTCTGAATCTTCAAATTGTTTACTAATTATTACATTTCCTACCTTCAATTCTTCTAATACAGTAATAATTCCGCCTACATGGTCTGTATCTAAATGACTAATTATCACATAATCAAGCAAGTTACAGCCTCTATCTAATAAATAAGGTATTAAAGTCTTTTTACCCACATCAAAATCATCTGTAAGGCTACCTCCTCCATCTATCAATATTTTTTTATTTTGAGGTGTAATAATAAAAGTACAGTCTCCTTGTCCTACATCTACAAAATACATTCTTAAATTTTTGTAACTTTATATATACAATGTTAATAACTTTAGGTAATTTAGTTATTGGTCGTCT
>CANRFX010000115.1 GCA_947629995.1 uncultured Clostridia bacterium
AAAAGTTACAGGAGAGAAAAAATTTAGTCATGAAATATATGGAGAAAGGTTTTATCTTTTCAATTTAAGCATACCACGTTTAAGTGGAAATGAAGATATTATTCCAATTACAGTATCAGAAAGACTAATTAAAGAAGAAACATTACAAGAAGGAAAAAAACTATTAATAAAAGGTCAATTCAGATCATACAACAGTTACGAAAACGAAAAAAATAGGCTTATATTAACAGTATTTGCAAAAGACATGATGGAAGTAGAAGAAACTGAAAATAATGAAGAAGAAAATGAAATAGTAAAAAAAGATACTATAACAAACGAAGTAGTATTAATCGGTTACATCTGTAAAAAACCAATATATAGACAAACACCATTTGGAAGAGAAATATCAGACATATTACTTGCAGTTAACAGAGCATATAACAAGTCAGATTATATTCCATGTATTGCATGGGGAAGAAATGCAAGATTTTGTCAGAACTTAGAAGTTGGATCACAAGTAAAAATAGTTGGAAGAGTTCAATCAAGAACTTATGAAAAAAAATATGAAGACGGAACATCTCAAACTAGAGTTGCTTATGAAGTTTCAATTGGAAGTTTAGAAATAATAGAAGAAAAAGATCCAAGTCAAGAAGAAGAAGTAGAAAACCAAGAAGCTGTATAAATTAAAAATTATATAAAAAATTTGAAAAAATATTGAAAATGAATAACTTTTAATGTAATATATATATAAATATAAATTTTATTAATAGGAACTTGAAAGAAGGTATAAAATGAATCAAGATAGTAAAAAAATTAGTGGATATGAGAAATATAATTCAATATTTGAGAAAATAAAAGAAATGTGTGATGAGAAGCATTATCAAGGTAGAATTGGTGATTATGGTGAATCTGAATATATGTCAGAAGATTGCACTTTAATGGGATATAAGTATTATGAATTAGATAACGGTCTAAATGTATATATAAAAAAAGATGGGGAAGATATTATAATTTGCGAATACCCAAAAAATGAAATGCTTACTAGGAATGTAGATTCAATAACAACATTTTCTAAATATGAACAACCTTCAAATACAATTACATTGAATATGTCAGGATATGGATGGATTACTTATGGACCTGAAGGAGATGATTCTACATGTTTGCCAACAAATGCTACTAGAGATGAATCAATAGAAAAATATATAGATAAAGAAAATATAGACACAAATATAATGTATATATTAAAAAAAGCACTAGATAATGTAGAAGATTTTAAAATGCAAAAAGTATATGAAAATGCACTTGAATTCTTTAGTGATATTGAAAGAAATGCTTTACCTGAACTTGATTTTGATGATTATGAAGAACAAGAAGAATGGGAAGAAAAATATCCAGAAGCATTCTGGGATCCATATGATGATACAGAACTATATGAAGAATATAAACAGAGAGAAAGAGAAGAAAATGAAGATTTACAACAACAAGGAGATACAGATATATATAAGCTACCATCAGATGAATTACAAAAATATTATAAAAACCTACAAGCTGAAAATAGAAAAAAAGCAAAGACATTAGAAATAGAGGAAAAAAGATGTAGTTGAAGCCAAAAACAAAAAATTTTATGTTGGTGTTAGATTCCATCCAGAAAGTTTATATAAAAAAGGAAAAGAATTTCAAAAAAGAATAAACGAAATTAGAGCAAAATCTGAATACAACAGATAAAGGGGAAAAAGTATTATGAAAAAAGAATTACCGCAAAAGTATAGTGATAATATCTTTCAGAAAATATTCCGAAAAATAAAAACAATATTTTATAAAAAAGAAAATGAAAAAGATAATACAATAGAACAAGCAGATTCTCAAAAAATTGAAAATAGTAAATTTGTAGAACAAGTAAAGATCGAAGAAAGTCAAGAAGCAAAAAAGAAAAAATTTATGGAAAACATAAGTAATAATCCAAACTTATTAGAAGCATTTTCTATTGAAAGATTGGAAAAAATTCTACAATACTATAAAGAAGAAAATAATAAAAAAGCTGAAATATTAAAAAGAATAGATAATATGTAATATAAAGATGATTATATAATTTATATAATCATCTTTGCTATTTTATATTCTGAGTATAATTAAGGATTTACAATAAAATAAAAATAAAGAAAAGGTCTCAAAGGGCTAGTCTTTTGACACTTTTTTTGATATAATAAGGCAAATAAATAAAGTTGGAGAGGACATAAAAAAATATGAAAGCAAAACCCATAAAAGAAAAGCAAAACAAAAATCGGTAATAAAAAAGTAAAAGGAACAGTCAAATTTACAATACTAGCAGTAATATTAATTGCAATTTTTTGTATTGCCTTAACACCTGTAACATTCCAAAATGATACATATTATACTATAAAAGTTGGTGAGCATATTGCAAAAAGTGGAATTGATGGACAAGACCCATTTTCTTGGCATGAAAATTTAGGATACACATACCCTCATTGGGGATATGATTTAGTAACTTATTTTATTTATAATATTTTTGGATTTACAGGTATTTATGTTACAACATGTATTTTAACTATCATTTTAGGAATATCTATTTACTTAATAAATACAAAGTTAGTAAAAAATCAACTCTTTTCATTTATTATTAC
>CANRFX010000116.1 GCA_947629995.1 uncultured Clostridia bacterium
TTTTGATGAAATTTTTAAAATTTCCATTTTCTTTTGCCTCCTATAATTTTTATTTTTTTGTTGCAACTTTTATGATTTATATTTTACATTATCTGGAAATGTTTGTAAAGTGTTTTTTGGAAATTTTTAGGAAAACTCATCGCAATTTTTATTTTATTTCGACAGCAAACTTTAATTTTTCTATATATTTATTCTTTTTATACTTTTTACCTTATTATTATCATTATCTATATCAAATATAACTGCATTTAATATTGCATCTCCTGTTGCTATTTTATACTTTTCAGGAAGAGTTGTTTCAAATCTTTTTATAGATGCTTCAATGTCCATTCCAATAACAGAATGCTTTGGTCCTGTCATTCCAATATCTGTTATATATCCTGTTCCTTTTGGTAAAATTGTCTCATCTGCTGTTTGTACATGAGTGTGAGTTCCAAATAAAGCTGTTATTTTACCATCTAAATAATATCCCATTGCTATTTTTTCAGCTGTTGCTTCTGCATGAAAGTCAATGAAAATCATATCTACTTCTTTTTGTAATTTTTGGACTAAATCTCTTGCAATAATAAATGGATTTTCAGATAATATATTCATATCTACTCTGCCTATTAAATTGATAACTGCTATTTTTTTGTTTTGGCATGTATATATGTTAAATCCTTTTCCGAACTACTCCTTTTGGTAAATTTGCAGGTCTTAATAATTTAGGATGATCAATAAATTTAAAAATATCTTTTTTGCCCCAAGTGTGATTTCCCATTGTTATTACATTTATATTTAATGATAATAAATCATTAAAATTGTTTTGTGTTATTCCCATTCCTTCTGCTACATTTTCAGCGTTTACAATAGTAAAATCAATTTGGTCTTCTTTTTTTATATTCTCAATTTGCGCTTTTAATTCTTTTATTCCGAATACTTCCAACTAAGTCTCCTATAGCTAAGATTTTCATATTTTTCCTTCTTTCTTTTTTTCTTATCATACTATAATTTTTATTATTTATCAAGTTCTATTATTTAATAGATAAAAAAAGGTTGTGATATTAAATACCACAACTTTTTATATTATTTTGCATAGTCAATTATTCTTGTTTCTCTTATAACATTTACTTTAATCTGTCCAGGATAATCCATTTCGCTTTCAATTTTTTTAGCAACATCCCTTGCAGGAATTGTCATCTTATCATCTGATATTCTTTCTGGTTTTACGATAATTCTAATTTCTCTACCTGCTTGAATAGCAAATGATTTTTCAACTCCTTCAAAAGAGTCTGCAATTTCTTCAAGATTTTGAAGTCTTTTAATATAAGCTTCTACTGTTTCTCTTCTTGCACCTGGTCTAGATGCAGAAATTGCATCTGCTGCTTGTACTAAAACTGCTTCTAATGATTTTGGCTCTACATCTCCATGATGTGCTTCTACTGCATTTATAACAAGAGGATTTTCTTTGTATTTTTTAAGAACTTCTACTCCTATTTCAACGTGTGTTCCTTCCATGTCATGGTCTAGAGCTTTACCAATATCATGTAAAAGTCCTGCTCTTCTTGCTAATTTTGGATCTAATCCTAATTCCTCTGCCATAATTCTTGCTAAATTTGAAACTTCAATTGAATGGTTTAAAACGTTTTGTCCATAACTTGTTCTATATTTTAATTTTCCAATTAGTTTTACAAGATCTGGATGAAGTCCTATTACACCTGTTTCTAATACTGCTCTTTCTCCTTCTTCTTTTATGGTAGTTTCAACTTCTTCTTTTGCTTTTTCTACCATTTCTTCAATTTTTGCTGGGTGAATTCTTCCATCATCAATTAATTTTTCTAGTGCAATTTTAGCAACTTCTCTTCTTAATGGGTCAAAACCTGATAAAACTACTGCTTCTGGTGTATCATCAATAATTAAGTCAATTCCTGTTAATGTTTCTAATGCTTTAATATTTCTTCCTTCTCTACCAATAATTCTTCCTTTCATATCATCATTTGGAAGAGCTACAATAGATACTGTTGTTTCTTGTGAATGATCTGCTGCACATTTTTGTACTGCATAACTTAAAATTTCTTTTGCATTTTTAATGGATTCTTCCTTCATTTTTTGCTCTTTTTCACGAATTAGGGCTGCTTTCTCAGCAGTTAGTACTTTATCCATTTCTGAAAGCAATTTTTGTTTTGCTTCTTCTTGTGTTAAAGATGCAATCTTTTGAAGTTCTTCCATTTGTCTGTTATGTAGTTCATTTACTTCTTCTTTTTGCCTTTCAAGGTCTTGCAATTCTCTTTCTAAGTCTTTTTCTTTTTTCTCAAAACCTGCTTCACGTTTTTCTAAATTTTCTTCTTTTTGAATTAATCTTGACTCTTGTTTTTGAACTTCGCCTCTTCTTTCTTTAATCTCTTGATCTAATTCTTTACGATTAGCCATAATTTCTTCTTTTGCCTTAAAAATTTCTTCTTTTTTTAAATTTTCTGCTTCTATTTTTGCTTGTTCAACTAATCTTTTTGCTTCTGTTTCTGCACTTTGAATTTTAGATTCTGCAACTTTTTTACGATATGCCATTCCAATTGGTACACCTATTGCAAGTG